>CAZZCD010000008.1:0-15543 GCA_964652735.1 Candidatus Woesearchaeota archaeon
AAAAGATAAAGATAAATACACTGCACAAGTTGTAGTAGATGTTTAAAATGAAAATAAAAAAAATATCAGAGAATATTTATGAAATTCCAAAAGAAGGGAAAATGCTGGTTCCGATTAAGATTCTCGCTAGTAAAGAACTCCTGGAAAAAATGAAAGAAGATGATACATTAAAGCAAGCATCAAATATGGCTAAATTGCCTGGGGTAGTAAAAAACATTATAGTACTTCCTGATGGGCACCAGGGCTATGGGGCGAATATTGGTTCAACTGCAGCTTTTGATTTAGATAAAGGAATAATCTCTCCTGGTGCTGTCGGATATGATATAAATTGTGGAATTCGTCTTTTGACAACAAATATTCCTATTAAAGAATTTATAAAAAAAAGAAAAGAAATTCTTCATGACATAAAACGCACTATCCCGTCTGGTGTTGGAAGAGGAGGAGAAAAATGTTCCAAAGAAACGATTAAAGAAGTTCTTGTTAAAGGCTCTGAATGGGCTCTTGAAAAAGGGTTTGCCACAAAAGAAGATTTAGAGCATACAGAAGAAAATGGAAGAATGAAAGGAGTAAATCCTGAAGATGTTTCAGAAAGAGCTATAGCTAGAGGTCTCCCCCAACTAGGAACTTTGGGAGCTGGAAATCATTTTATAGACCTCCAGGTTGTTGAAGAAATCTATGATGAAGAAGTTGCGAAAATTTTTAAATTGGAAAAAGGAACCCTTTGTATCCTGATTCATTGTGGTTCTAGAGGTCTGGGGCATCAGGTAGCTTCTGATTATATAAGATTAATCGAGACAAAATATGGTTCAGAAAAGTTTCCTGATAGAGAATTAGGATATGCTAAAATAAAAAGTGAATTAGGAAAGAAATATTTCTCTGCCATGAAAGGGGCAGTTAATTTTGCTTTTTGTAACAGACAGATAATAATGCATAAAATAAGGAAATTGTTAAGACGATATTATCCTAATTCAAAAGTAAATCTAATGTATGATGTAGCACATAATATTTCAAAAATAGAAAAATATATGGTTGAAGGAGCTGAAAAAGATTTACTTATTATAAGGAAGGGTGCTACAAGGTCTTTTGGACCTGGAAGAAAAGAAGTTCCAGTTATATATAGAAAAATCGGTCAGCCAGTAATTATCCCGGGAAGCATGTCTACCCCATCTTTTATCTTAGTTGGAACAAAAGAAAGTGAAAAAATAAGTTTTGGAAGTGCAGCGCATGGAGCAGGGAGAGCTCATTCTAGAGCGTGGGCACATAAAACCTTAAACATGGAAAAACTAAAAAATATCCTTACAAAAAAAGATATAATTCTTGAAGGAAGTTCCAAAGCAACAATTGAAGAATCTGAATTTTCTTATAAAGATGTTGAAGAAGTTATCAATGTAACTGTAAATGTTGGTTTGGGAAAAAAAGTTGCAAAACTTAGGCCTTTAGCTATTATGATTGGTTGATTACTTGTTCACAATAATCCTTAAATAATAAGAAAATATTTTTATTATATGGAAATGTGGAAGTTAGAAGATGGCGTTTCATCTTTTTTTATGTTAATTGGATTAATCTTTATACTTCCCGTGGTTTTTCTAATAAAATCAACCAGATTTCTTAGAGAATAAAACAAAAGAAGAATATTTATAAAATATAACTTATTAATATATTCAAGAAAAATTAAGTTGAAAAGAGGAAAAAATAGAGGGAAATAATGGATAATCAAACGCCTGAAACAGGCACTAGAAAAAAAAGAACTCTTTTAATTGTTCTAATTGTTTTTGTAGTATTGGTTGTTTTAGTGGCAGTTATTCTGATTTTAAAGAAAGAAAAAGTAGAACCAAACCCCATTGATGTTCAGTGCGAATTTGCTTGTGAAAGTAGTCAAAGAACAGCATTTTGTTTTGTTGAAAGAATTGTAAATGATGAGTTAACAACTACATGTGATGAGCTTTCAAAAAATTCTTTATATGCTCAATATAATGTTGAAACATGTCCTGCAATATCATGTGAGTCCACGCCCCAAGAACTAGATCAGACATGTGTTACTGGATTAAATAGCACATGGGTAACTCCAACAACAGAAGATACGTGTCCTCCTCAGGAAAATAAATTTGTAAGAAAAAGAGTCCCTTCAGACGAGCCACCAGTATCAGGACAGATATGTTGTTTTTATTATGATTAAAATGCCCAAAATATTAAGTTTAATTAAAAAAGAAAATCAAAAAAATTTTCTGTTGCTATTTGGAATGGTATTGTTAATAATTTTTTTGAATATAAATTCTATTTCTGCAGTTTCTTGTTGGGTTGAAGAGGGAACTAGTCCGGGAATTGCTGCCTCTAACTGTAATAATGCCCAAACTGATGGAATAAGCGGAAGTGTCCTTATGTATCTATCTGATTCAACAAATGCTCATGGAGCAACAGCAGATAATGCAGTATATGATAGTGTTTTATGTTGTACTCTTGGCACTACAGGAAGCCCCTCCTGTACAGGTAACAATAAAATTCTTGGGCTTTCTTCTTCTACAAATGCTCACGGAGAAAGACCTGAAAATACTGGATATACTCCCGATGTTTGTTATAGTTATTTATCTAATAGTTTTGCTTCATCTAGCACCCAACCTGGCCCAAATGAGGTCGAAGTAATTTCTTTATCATCAGAAACAAATGCTCATCTTGGCTATGACTATAATCTTAAGATAATTGCCGAGGTTTCTGAAATCGCTACACAATGCGATTTAACATCTGCAGAATGGGAATATGATGAAGTTATGGAAGGAACAGATGTGGGGGCGATAGTTGGTGGAACAGGGTGTGGGGAAGAAGCAATCTCTTTTGAGGTTTTTAGAGGAGAAACATCTTGTTATGAAATTGGTACTGAGTGCACAAATCCGCCTAATGTGATTTTTGCAACTGAAAGTGACAGCGTGACTGGAACATGGAATGCAGGTCCTTATGATGATAATGAATATCATTTTGTTGCAACAGTTGATGGTTTAAGTGAAACTGTGACAAGTGATAATCTTCTTGTTACAGAGAATATCTGCGACGAAATAACTATTTGTGCTCATTACACAACTAAAGGTGAAAGTTATTGTAATCCTGACCCGTGTGGGGTTGCTGGAGCAAATGTTCCAGATGAGATAGATTGTGATGACTCAGACAGAAACTGTGAGTGTATCTGGTATGAGGATGAATGTAAGGATAGTTACACAATAGAATCTGAAGAACCAGAATGTCTAAACGATATTATAGAAGGCAGTGAGGTTTGTGATGGAACAGATTTAGATGGTCGTACTTGTCTTGACTTTGGTTTCCCTGAAGAAGACACGCTAACCTGTAAATCTGACTGCAGTGGTTTTAGAACAAACCAGTGTGAGGGTTATGATTGTAATAATGATGATGTTTTAGATGTTGGGAAAGAAGCTTGTGACGGCACTCAATTCAGTGAGAATAAAGAGACTTTAACGGAATTTAAATGCATTGACTTTGATGAGTTTACAGGAGGAGACTTACTTTGTGATTCAGATTGTGAGATTGATACTTCACAATGTATTGCTCCAATCCTACCAGATTCTGAAATAGGAACATGTATTTACACTCAATTCACAGATGATAATTGTGATGATGGATTTTTAACATTTTCATGGACTGCTGAATGGATATGGGATATAGGATGTGATGATGAATGTCAAGAAGAAGAGGATAATCAAGCCTTAGCAGCACAATGCGAGGATGGACAGGAAACAAGAGAATGCCCTGCGCAGATTC
Organism: Candidatus Woesearchaeota archaeon; assembly: GCA_964652735.1. Classification (GTDB taxonomy): domain Archaea; phylum Nanobdellota; class Nanobdellia; order Pacearchaeales; family GW2011-AR1; genus ASMP01. Next base: position 3,766 of record CAZZCD010000008.1, read on the forward strand.
CACTTCCATTCTTTAATATTTATAGTTTTATTGTAACACTGACCATAATAACATTAGTATATGTCATCTTAATATTAAGGAAAGAAAAAAGAAAGAGATAATTTAGATATTTCTATAATTCACAAACAAATTTATAAAGTGATTTTGTCTTTTTTAATGAAGAAGGATGTGGTGGAAATTATGAGGTTTAATTCAAAAAACCATGCTAAAAGGCTTGTAATGCTGGGCTTAATAGTATTTTTTATAATTATTTTTACATCAGCAATTTTTGCAGGTTTTCGGGCTGGAAATCCAAGTCATTCTATAGAAACAATATACGGACCTTTATTTAATATTAGTGGATGGATAAACATTAGTTTTGATGAAGAGCCATCAGATTCTCTTTTCTCTACTTTTTTTGACAGCCTTCCTGGAAATTCAATAAGTCTTCAAGAGTTACTTGATAAAAATCCTTCTTATGAATATTCATGCGATCCGTCAAATTGCGGAAAAGATTATTCTGCAACCAGCGGGGAAAACACAAAAACCTTTACTTTAAGTTTAGGGGATTCAAAAATTCTAGGTCTGAGAATTTCTAGTACCTTACCAATAGAATCAATTTCTTCTTTTTCTATGAAAATAAATAGCGATACCGTTCTTTCCAGTGTTCCGCAGCTTACCATAGATATATTAGACGATAATGAAATTGATTGGGGAGCATATAAACCTTATGAAGAATACCAAGAAATAAATTATGGCTGTTTTGAAAGGGAGAAAACAGAGGCATTAGCAGAAATTACAACAACAGAATATTGCCAAAACATTTCCCTGCCTATTTTTCCTCAAGTAGAAATAGGAGCTATTATTCAGGAAATAGAGGGTGAGGGGGGAAATGTTAATTTTACAATGTCTATCCATAATAGTGAATCTACCGGGTCTTGTATTCAGAATACGTCTAGTTCTGGACAAATAAACTGTACTGTTTCTAATTTAAAGACAAGCCAACCACAGGATTTTTTTGTGTGTATACAAACAACAAACACAGAAGATGAGGACAAATATAAAATAAGATATGAACGAAATAATCCGTGTGGTTATACAGGATTTTTCAATAATCAATATACTATTGATTTTGAGCTTTTTGCGCAAGCATGGTCTTATGATGAAGTAGGGAACTTTATTTTAGATAATACAGAAATAGATAATTTTGCTTATAGTTCTGATAGAATAGAAGATAAAATTCTTAATTATATTTATGATAAATATGGGGGGGATTGCTCTAATGAATGTCTTATTCCTATTAGATTTATCTCTAGCACAAATAACCAGGGAATAGACATTTCAGATATAATTTTATCTTATCAAATAGATGTCCCCACCACTATAAGAAAGATCTATGAATTAACAGAATCTTTTCCAAAGATAAGCTCTGACTATCAAAGACTTTTTATTACTGGGGTGGGATTTTCAGTGCCTGGTGAGCTTGATGATTATGATTTTTCTTTAAAATTGAACGATGACGTGGTTTTTTCAGAAGACATAGAAGTTAAAGATGTTCCTATAATACAATCATTAACACCTAAAAAAACAGCTGCTGCATTTCCTACTGAATTTGAAGTTGAAGTGGATTCTTCAAATGTGAGTAGTTATAAATGGGAATTTGGAGATGACACAGTTGGTGAAACAACTTTTATAAATAAAGCCATTCATATTTATTCTGAAATAGGTGTTTATGAGTTACAAATAACTGTAACAGACACGAGGGGGCTTAGTTATTCAGAAACATTTGAAATTAATGTAACTTCTCCCAGGGACCTAATAGAGAGCACTTTAAGTAAAATGAGTGCAAATCTTCAGAACCTGAGAACAGATATTCAAGACCAGGACTTATTTCATCAGACAAGTCTTAATTCTATTTTAAGGATAGAAAATATAAGTTCTGATTTAGAAATACTTGAACAGCAATTTAGTGAGGCAAATGGTAATGAATCTAAATATATGGCCATGGTTGGAGATCTTCTTGAGATAAGAGTTCCTGAAAATGTATTTAAAACAAAACAGGCTAGTTCGTTTTTATTCTTTCCTGAAAAAAGCTCTATTGACATGGATATTGTTAAGTCTATTGGGGGTGGAAGCTATGATTCAGGAAGGATTGAAAATTACAGGGATGCTGTCATAGCGTGGCAGCAAGAAAATATAGAACTAAGAATGGATTTTAATGAGTTTTCTGGAGAGTATGATTCAGATATGGTTTCTTTAGTTAATATTTTTGAATTGAGGATAAATGAAAAACAAGATATAGTCCATAACTATTACTTGATTATTCCAGAACTGGAAAATATTTATTTTGACAGAAATGTGGAAGAAGAAGGTGGCTTTGTTTATGTAAATTTAAAAGGAGTTTCAGCTGTTAATTTTTACACGACAGAAGACATTGATTTTAGTGATGTTCCTGCATTCATTGCACCGTCAATTAGCAGGCTTGTTGTGCGTGGAACCACAACTTCTCCTGAAGAGTCAAAAAAACAAAAAATAATTATTTTTATCTTATGTATGATTTCTTTAATAGTTATGGGAATAATAGCTTATGTGATAATTTATCAATGGTATAAAAGGAAATATGAAAAGTACTTATTCAAAAACAGAAACGATCTTTATAATATAGTTACATATGTGAATAACGCAAAAAAGAAAGGGTTGAATAATAAAAAAATTGTTCGAAATCTTAAAAAAGCTGGGTGGGGCTCTGAACAGGTAAGATATATTATGAGGAAGTATCAGGGAAAAAGAACTGGGATGGTTAGACTTCCTTTAGTGCGTTTAATAAACAAGGTAAAAAAAGAAGGTTCTAATCAAAAACACGAAAAGCGATAAAATATGATAAGAAAGTGATAAAATTATCAAATAATCACACAAAAATTTAATAAGCCTATTCAATAAAATTTATTATGGTGGCAAAAGCATTAAGAAATTTTTTCAAGAAAGTTTTTTTTAATATATTTAGACAGAAAAAAGAACTAAAGCTTGGGTTTTATGGACCACCAAATGCAGGGAAAACAAGTTTAGCTAATAGAATATGTAAGGATTTTACTGGCAAGGAAATAGGAAAGATAAGCAAAATACCCCATGAAACAAGGAGTATTCAATTTAAAGAAAAAGTTGAAATAAGTTATAAGGGGAAAAAAATGACTTTTAAAATAATAGACACTCCTGGAATTGCCACAAAAATAGATTATGAGGATTTCTTAAAATTCAAATTAAAGAAAAAAGATGCCAGAATCAGAGCTAAGGAAGCTACACAAGGGGTTGTTGAATCTATAAAATGGTTAGATGATATGGATGTTGTTGTGATTGTTTTAGATGCTATTCAGAATCCTTACAACCAAGTTAATATTACCATTATAGGAAATCTTGTTGCAAGGAAAATTCCTGTTTTAATAGTTGCAAATAAAATTGATTTGAAAAGAGCTAAGCTAAAAAAAGTTGAGTCAGCATTTCCAGAGTATGATGTTGTCGGAATAAGTGCAAAATACGGAAAAAATTTAGAAGAGTTTTATGAGTCAATCTTTAAGCTTGCAAAAAAAATATGAATATCAAAAGTTAAACTGGGTAAAAGTTAAAAAGTATATTTTCCATAATATATAATAGAAAAGATGGTGAAAAAAAGGTTAGGGAAGATAAAAGGATTTTCAATTCAGTTTCTGCCTTATTCTGAAATAAGAGGATTGGATAGTACTAAGAGGATTAAGAAGATATTAAACATAGTTTTAGGAAATAATATTTTGATAATTCAGGGAAGATTAGCATCTGACGAAGAAACCAGGCTTATAGAAGACACTATGGCTATGATAGGTCATGTTAGGAATTTTAGAGGTATAGAACTCGCAGTAATTTCTGGGAATGGAAACAAAGGAGGTGGATTTTTTGGCAGGTTTAAGAGAAACCTGGCAAATAGTATTGCAGGAGAAGACATGGGTGCTGTGACAATTCTAGGTCCTGCAACAATAATAAAAGAAATAAAAAGAAATCCAAAGAAGATTGAATTATTATTGAAAAGGTAGTTAAATTTATAATTATTGGTTTCTTTTAAATAAAATGATTATAAAAATGTGTGAATTCTGTGGAAACAAAATAGAAAGAAAAAGAATTACTAAACGTTTTTGTAATAATGTTTGCCAACATAAAGATTACATGAGAAGGCCTGAAATTCGTGAAAGAAACCGTATAAAGATGAGAGAATATAGAAAAAACCATCCAGAATGGAAAGAAAGACATAGAATTTTGGCTGTGACAAGACATAGAGAAAAAAGAGCAAAATATTGGAAAGAATATAGTAAAAGGTCTGAGGTAAGAACCAGAATAAGAGAAAAAGAGAAATTAAGAAGAAAAACAGATGCAGAATTTGCAATTGCTGATAGACTTAGGCGTTCTTTAAATCATGCTCTAACAAAATATTCTAAGAATGGAAAAATTATGAGTTCTAAAAAATATGGAATTAATTGGAAAGAAGTAATTGAGAGTCTAAAACCTTTTCCAGAAAATTTAGAAAATTTTGAGATAGACCATATAGTTCCATTACACATATTCAACCTTACAAAAATAGAGGAGGTTAGGAAAGCATTTCATCCTTCAAATTTACAATGGTTAACTTTAGAAGAAAATCGTAAAAAAAGTGGTAAAATTATGGAAAAGAATTTAAATTTAGGAGGTACTATAAAATTCCCCATCAGTGTGTGAGGTGCTCAAGAATTATTTCTCCAGGCAGCAGAGAGTTGCTAGAAGGATGTGCAAATTGCAAAAGCCATTTCTTTTTCTATATTAGAGACGACCAGATGAAAGAAGTAAAGGAAAAGATTATTAAGATTCCTGAAGACCAGAAAAAGCAGGTAGAACGAGATATAAGAGAAATAGTTGGGATTACTGATCAACAAGCGCCAGTTATACTTGATATAGAATCTATAAGAGTTACTGGTGAGGGGAAGTTTGAGCTTGATATTGTAAAACTCTTTAGAAAAGACCAACCTTTAATCTATAAATTAGAAGAGGGAAAATATATAATTGATCTGGCTTCAACACTAAAAACACATGTAAAAGATTTGAAAGAAATTAAGGAGCCTGAGGAGAAGGGGGAGTAGGGAAGGGAAACTTAAGCAGATCACCATACATTTATTTCAATTTTGAATAACGGATATTTCATCATTCTTAGGATTGTAAGAAATATCTCTTTGTGCTTCATTAGAAAAACTTTCCGACCTAATTCTTATCCCCTTAGTCTTCAAATCGTTTACAATTCTCTGGTAAGATTCTTTTGTACCTGCATTAACTAGGGCCTCTATATTTTTCGAATTAACACTTCTACTCCTTAATTTTTGCAATGCTCTTTCCACTACATTTTCAGAATTTATATGATCAATAAGAGAGAGCATATCATTATCCCTATCTGAGGGAATAGCATGCGCCATAACTGCAGTATTATTATAATCAAGAATCAATACACTACAACTTGTAAAGCCAGATGATTTAAGTTCTTTACCATTTGAATATTTTAATTCACCAGCTTGTAAATATATTGTATTTTGTGTTTGTCTATCGACAAAATACTTCTTTGAATAAAAACCACCTAGAGCAACAGCCCCTATTAAAGTACTTATCATAGCTAATTTCTTTAAATTTACCATGTTTCCTTTATATTTCAATGATATATAAATCTTTTGGTAATAACTACTATTTAGGGACTATAAGTTCTCCTTCCCTTTTATATTTCTAATTGAATCCAATCCCTGTTAGCAACCCCGCAATAAACTTATAAATATTCTTATGTTATACTAAACATGACCAAGAATATTAATTCTATATTAAAAGAGGTTCTGGGAAGAGTAGAACCTACTAAAGAAGAACTCAGAGATATTGAGAATCTTCTTGAAGATTTTATGAAAAAACTCAGGAAAAATATAAAGACTCAAAAAATAAATGCTGAGATTTTTGTTGGGGGGAGTTTTGCCAAGTCCACTGTAATAAGAAAGGATTGTTATGATATTGATATTTTTATTAGATTTGATAAAAAACACAAGAATATCTCAGACCTGACAAAAAAAATCTTAAGAAATGTGAAAAATGTCTCTCTAATCCATGGTTCTAGAGATTATTTCAAAATAAAAGCTTCTAAAGACTTTTTCTTTGAGGTGATTCCTGTAAGAAAAATAAAAAACCCTAGAAAGGCAGAGAATATAACAGATTTATCTTATTCCCATGTGAAATATATAAAAAGAAAAATTAAATCAGAAAAAATCCTCGACGACATTCGGCTTGCAAAAGCTTTTTGTTATGGGAATAATTGCTATGGTGCAGAATCATATGTAAATGGTTTTTCTGGGTATGCTTTAGAGCTTTTGATTTATCACTATAAAGGTTTTCTTAAATTTCTAAGAGCTATGATAAAAATCAAAGAGCAAGAAGTTATAGATATTGAAAAACATCATAAAAGCAAGCAACGGGTTTTAATGGATATTAATGCTGCAAAAATCCAATCTCCAATTATTCTTATTGATCCAACATATAAACAAAGAAATGCATTAGCAGCGCTTTCTGATGAAACATTTCGCGCATTTCAGAAAGCTTGCAAGAATTTTCTAAAAAATCCGGCCATAAAAGCATTTGAAATAGAAAAAATTAATTTTGAAAAAGTAAGAAAAGATGCAAGAAAAAGGATGTATGAGTTTATCTTAGTAGAAACGAGGACTAAAAAACAAGAAGGAGATATTGCCGGAAGCAAGTTATTGAAATTTTATAGGCATCTTGGAAATGAGATAGAAAAATATTTTGAAATAAAATCTAGAGGATTTGAATATAATGGTAAAAAATCTGCAAAATATTTTTTCACAGTTAAGAAGAAATCTGAAATCATGATTAGAGGTCCTTTAGAATCTCAGAAAGAGCATGTGAAAAAATTTAAAAAGAAATATAAAAAAGTTTTCACAAAAAAAGCCAGGATTTATTCAAGAAAAAAAATTGGTTTCACTCTAAAGAAATTTTTAAATGATTGGAAAAAGAAACACACGCAAAAGATTAAAGATATGGCTATTTCTGGGTTGCGGGTTTTTTAGTTTCTTCAATATAAGTATCTAATACTGGTTTAATTCCAAACTTTTTTCTCCACTTATCTAAAAACAAACCATAAGGCCTGCTCATCATGGTTCCAATGGTTAGTCCTGCAGGCAAAGCTAAAGCTATTTCTTCTGGAGATGCACCGCTTAACCCCATCATAGCTGAATAAATTGGTGTATAGAATATTAAACCACCAAAGGTATCTGTAACAAATTTTCTTAATCTAGAACTATCTGCATCTGTTTTACAACGTTTTGCCCAGTATTCACGAAATTTTCCATAAAGTCTAGAGATAAAAAGTCCTGTAATGCTCATACTAATTCTTGTACTTAATACTTCTTCTGGTTCTAGTCCTCCAATAAAGTATTCATTTGCTGCAAGGAGAGGTTATAAAACACTAATGCTGCGGAAGTATCTGCCATATATCCCTTAGCTTCCTTTTTAACAGTTCTAAGAATATTCTCTAGTTTCATTTTAGTTTTTAGTTTCTTTCTTTAGATTCCATAGCTTTATCAAAAAGTGCTGCAAAGGCCTGGGCAAAGAATTCAGAATTAATCCAAACAGCAACATCATCCTGGTTTTTGTCCTTTGAAATATAAAAGAGCATTTCTTTTCTGTCCACTATAAAGAATTTTGCATCAACATCTATCTTTTTTATCTTAATTTCAAGTGTATTGCTTATCTTTTTGATTATTCTTTCGTCTCCAGATAATGCAATTCTTACTTTTATATCTCCCTTGTTAAGTTTTTTAATGGTTTGCTGGAAAAGTTTTAATTTAGAATCTACATCTTCTGCATTTGTGCAAATTATCACTTCTTTGGAAGCGTTTTGGAGAATTTCACTTAAGTAGTTTGCTATATTTGATCTTCCCTTAAGAGCTGCAGAATAATCTTCTTTTTTAATTGGGCTTAATCCTTCTTTATAAAGCGCTTCAAGTCTTGAAAATTCTTCTGTGTTTTTTAAATTTACAAGACTTATTATTTTTTCTTCTGCATCGCCCCTTACATTGTTTTTCAGTTTTTCAAGAATTAAATGAGGTTTAATTCCAATATATTTAACTGGTTTTCCTAGTTTTATGATTGCAAATCCTTTCTTTTCAAGGCTTTCAAGAACATCATAGGTTCTTGATCTTGGAACTCTGGAAATTTCAGCAATTTCTCCTGCAGAAGCTATTCCTTTTCCAAGTAAAGCTATCCAGACTTTTGTTTCATAGATGTTAAGACTAAAATAATCTTTTATTTTATTCACAAGTTCTTGTTTTATTAACATTTTATTTCTCCTTAAGCAATCCTTCAAGTCTTTCTTTTACTCTTAAAATTGGTTGAATTTTTATATGCAAATAATTTTTAGGGGATAAGAAAGTTAAGATTAATCCTGAATTACTTTCTTTGGTTCTTATATGTTTACATGTATTACGTCTGCATAGATTAAAATACGGCTCTATAAAATCATTTATTTCTGTCAACGAATTATATATTCCTTCAGCCGTCCATTCTTTTAATATAGGAATTTTAGGGGTCTTTGAACGGTTAGTGGATATTCTATATGATTCTTCAATTGTTTTCAATATCATAAAAACCCATATAATCAGAGCTTTATAAATCTTACTATATGTTACTTTCTTAGAGTGAGAACATTATGGAAAACTAAGTAGATATGAGGGAGATTAAAAAATCAAATAACTAAGAACAATCCCTACAATAATTCCTCCTGTTATGAAGGGCATTGCAGGATAAAACTTCTTTTTTTCTGAGAAAAAGAAAAGATATGCAAGACCAAGAGTTGCTCCTAATATTACTAAAATTGCAGGAATAATGCCAAGAGTTTTAAGCATAACACCTGCAGTGATTATTGGGAAGATAACATCTCCTCCTCCGAGAATTGCGACATTTACTTTGATTTTTTTCTTTTTTAATTCTTTTTCCTTCATAGTTTTCTTCCATTTCTTTACGTTTGTCTTCATCTGTTTAGATAAATAAGGAACAAAAAATCCTGAGAAAATTTTTAACTTATTAATCTGGTATTTTGCCATTTTCTGCATAATGCCTGAGTGCCAGACAGCCCACATATCATAGATTGAAATAAGAACAAGCAGACCTATAACTGTGTAAATGTTTAAAAGAGGAACAAAAACAGCTGCAATTCCTGGATAAATTAAAAGTTCTGTAAAATTATGAACAAAAAAGTTTCTTTTGAAGATTTTTATAATTGCGAGTGGAAGAGCTACTAATACTGCTATTAAGGGTATTCCAAAAAGAAACTTATCAAAGTTTCTTGTTAAAGAAAAAATAGTTATTGAAAGTGCAATAGCTACTACAACAAAAAACCAGATTTTTAAAATAAATGCAATTTTAAATTTTGTCAGAAAAAAGAATAAGCAAATTGCAATTATAAAGGCGAAGATTATTGCTCCAAAAAAAATCGAGTAATCAGATTGTTTTTCTATTTTTGGTTGCTCTAATCCGTAAGGAAGATTATTTTCTTCACTAAGATAATGATTAACAACATACATTCCAATAAATTGGGTTATAACAAACATTATCAAGATAATAGCTGTTATCTTTAGATTGTGTTTCATTTTATCTCAATCTTATAGTTTCCAATAGTCTTGGCATATTTGTTTCAACACGGTTAAGTTTGTAAAGTGCTGAAGCAAGGTCAAGGCACTTAGAAACTTCTCCATGATGTACTATTATCTTTTTTGGTTTTGGCCTCATATTATTAAAGAAAGACATTATCTCATTTCTTCCTGCGTGGGCACTTAGTCCTGGAATTGTATGAACTTCAAGATTTATTTTAACATTTTCTTCTCTTCCATCAACATTCATTTTTGTTTCGTTAAGGCCTTCCTGAACCTGCCTTCCTAAAGAGCCAACTCCCTGATAACAGACAAAGATTATAGAGTTCTTCTTATTTTCTGCAAACTCTCTTAAATATTCAACAGAAGCTCCTCCAACAAGCATACCAGATGTTGCGAGAACAACGCAGGGTCCTCCTTCTATAACTTTTTTTCTTTCTTGAGGAGAACCAACCCTTGAGAATGTATCTAAAACAAAAGGATTTTCGTCTTGGAAAATAGAAGCACGAACCTTGTTACTTAAAAAATCAGGGTATGCTGTATGAATTGCATTAATATCCCATATCATCCCATCTATGTAAACAGGAATTTTTTTCAGTTTTCCTGATTTTATTGCATCTTCTATAATAAGCATGGTCTCTTGTGCTCTCCCAAGTCCAAGTTCTGGGATTAAAATTTTTCCGCCTCTTTCAATTGTTTTATTTATTATATCAATCATTTTCTCTTCTGATTCTATTCTTGGGGGCAGAATATCTGATTTTGCACCATAAGTTGCTTCTGTAAGAACAGATTCTATTCTTGGAAAACTGGTTATAGCAGAATCAAGAAGTCTTGTTCTTGCATATTTATAGTCACCTGTATAAAGGAAGTTGTGCAAACCATTCCCAATATTAAAATGAACCATTGCGCTTCCAAGAGCATGTCCAGCGTTATAAAAAGTTATTCTTATGTCAGGAGCTATATCTGTAACTTCATTGAAATTCAAACAGATGGCATGCTTAACCATTTCTTTAATATTTTTTGAACTAAACAAAGGGGCTACTGCTTGTTTATATGCAACACCTATAAAATCCAAGGAAAGAAGAGCTGTAAGGTCCATTGTTGGATGGGTCATGTAGGTTGGTCCTTCATATCCCATCTTATAAAGATAAGGTAAAAGTCCTGCATGGTCAAGATGTGCGTGGCTTAATATAACTGCATCAAGCTCTCTTATATCAAACTCAGGGATATCAAAATAAGGGAATCTGTCTTTTCCCTGACTTGCTACATCAATTCCACAATCAATTAAAACTTTTGAGTTTGGTGTTTGGAGAAGTAAACAGCTTCTTCCAACCTGTCTTGCCCCCCCTAAGAAAGTCAGTCTAACCCATTCTTCAACTTTTTCAGGATTCCATTCTTTGTAAATTTTTTTCCCCATATCATTAAGAAATTTTCTTCTATAATTGTTGTTTGCATAAAGAACTTCCCTTATACTTTCTGTTATTTGACTTTTTATTGCAGGGGTTCTTTGAACCTGGGGAGTCCATAAAGTGGTTTTTTTAATCTCATCAAGAATAGAGCCTTGTTTTCCTATAACCATTCCTGGTTTTTTTGCTTCAATTATAACAATGCTTCTGTGAAAATCAAACATAATGTTTGTTATTTCAGCTTCCTGAGGAACAATTTTTTTTATCTCTTCATGGGTTTTTTCCTGCTCAGGCAAAATCTTTTGGTCTGCTCTCAATTCTATTCTTTTTTTCAGTTCGTTAACTATTTCCTTAATTTTGCCTTCACCTTCTTTGAAAAACTTCTCGTTATCTGTGTAAAGAACAATGTTTGCTCCTTCAAAATTCGCTTCTGTGACACTGCCATATAGCTTATCTGTTATATGTTTAAGAATGTCCATTTAATCCCCACCTTATTAAAATTTGAATATGATTATTTGTATTCAGATACTATTTTTTGCATTAAAACAGGTTTCAAATTTCCCTTTTTAACAACATAAATATCTATTCCAGATCCTGTGCCAGGATCTCTTCCCATAGAAGCGTTGATACATTTCTTGGCCAATTTAACTCCTTCTTCAACAGAGATATTTTTATGATATTCAGAATCTAGACTTGGATTTACATGCATT
>CAZZCD010000008.1:15553-21147 GCA_964652735.1 Candidatus Woesearchaeota archaeon
GTCTGGAAATATATCATATAAATAAACGCTTTCTTCATCATAACCTGCAAGTAAAAAATGTGTTATGCTTGGTATCATGGAAGGGGTACGAATGCTTTGATAAGCAATGCTTGCAAAGAGATTGGCTGCTTGTTTTACTGTCGGTTTTGATTTTGATCTTAATTCTTTAAGTCTTAATTCTGCTTTAACGATTTTTATTAATTTTCTCGTATCTGATGCAGTTCCAGCTGTTGTAACAATAATATAAGGAAAAACCTCGTGTATCTTTTGCTGATCTTTCCCCGCGATATAGGCAACCCCAGAATCTGTTCCAAAACTGGCTCTTTTATCTGCTGCAACAACTATTCCATCCTTACAAACAATACCTAATGTAGTTGTTCCTGTTTTAGTAACATATTTTTTAATTTCTTCGTCCATTTTATTATATCTAATTTAGTATATCCCACATCAAATTTTTTAGAACCAACCCTGTAAGTTTTAGGAGTAATTCTCTTTTATAAAGTTTTCGGCGAAAATATTTTAAGGGGTGTTCTCTAAAAAGACTTATGACTCAATTAAAGAGCTTTCTGGATGGGCAAAATAAAGAGATAAAAAAGATTTCTACAGAAATGAATTTGTCTTATTTGAAAGCTATAATTTCTGGGAAAAAAGAAGCTTACCAAGATTATGAAAAAAAAGCCATAAAATTAGAGAGATATTTTACAGATAAAGAAAATTTTAAAAAAATTAAATCGTTTTTAGAACTTGTTAAAGATCCTCTAGAGAAGAGGCAATTAGAACTTCTTTATTTAGCATATTTATCGGGCCAAGGAGATTTAAAACTAATAGAAGAAATAACAAAAAGGTCTTCTCTAATAGAACAAAAATTTAATACTTTTAGAGCAAATCTAGATGGGGAAGGATTAACAGATAATGAAATAAAAGAGATTTTAAAACATGAGAAAGATTCAGAAAAACTTAGGAAAACCTGGGAAGCAAGTAAAAAACAAGGGGAGATTGTTGAAAAAGAAGTGATTGAATTAGTAAAATTAAGAAACAAGCTTGCGAAAAGTTTGAGGTTTGAAAATTATTATGTAATGGCTCTTGAACTGGCTGAACAAAAAGAAGAAGAAATTGAAAAAATATTTTTAGAACTTGAAAAATCTACTCAAGAACCTTTTAGAGTTCTTAAAAATGAATTAGATGAGGTTTTCTCTAAAAGATATGGGGTAGAGAAAAGGAAACTTAAACCATGGCATTATCATAACTTGTTTTTCCAAGAAGGACCTGAAATTTTTGACATTGATTTAGATAAGATTTATGATAAAGATATCTTAGAAATTACTAAAAAATTTTATCAAGAATTAAATTTAGAAGTTAGAGATATTTTAGAAAGAAGCGATCTCTATGAAAAACCTGGCAAATACCAACATGCGTGTTGTATAAATCTTGATTGTGAGGGGGATGTGAGAATTGTTGAAAATATAAAAAATAATGAATCCTGGATGTCAACAACTTTACATGAATTAGGCCATGCAGTATATGATAAATACTGTGATAAAGCTCTTCCTTTTTTGTTAAAAGGGAACACACATATTTTTGTGACAGAAGCAATAGCTATTTTATTTGAAAGGAATTCTAAAAATAAGGCTTTTATAAGAAAATATGGAGATATTAGAAGTGAAGACGTTGAAAAGATTGAAAAGGTAATAAGAGAACAATTAAAAGTAGATGAATTGGTTTTCTTGAAGTGGTCCCAGGTTGTATTTCATTTTGAGCGGGAATTGTATAAGAATCCTGAACAAGATTTGAATAGGCTTTGGTGGTCTCTTGTGAAGAAATATCAATTGGTTGATTTTTCCAGAGATAAGCCAGATTGGGCTTCTAAAATACACCTTGCCTGTTCTCCTGTCTATTATCATAATTATGTTTTAGGAAAAATTCTTGCATCACAGATAAATCACCATATTTCCAAGAATATCTTGAATCAAGACCCTAAAAATCTAGATTATTCTAACCCAAAAATAGGGGATTATTTGAAAGAAAAGATTTTTATTCGCGGAAAAAAATATCAGTGGGAGAAACTTATTGAAAAAGCTCTTGGAGAACCTTTAAATGTTAAATACTTTATAGAAGATTTCTGTAATTAAGGAGATTGTATAAAGTTTTCGGAAGCCACCCTTGAAACACCGTGCTCTTTTCTAAATCTCATTACGTTTTCCATAAAACCTTCAATTTTCTGCTCGTGGCTTACAATTATAAGTTGTCCCACATCAAGCTGCCTTAAAACATCCCTCATTTTATCAAGTTGCTGTTCTGAAAATCCATCTGTTGGCTCATCAAGAATTACTATATCACGTGTTTTTATTTTACTTAAAAGGGAATTAATAACTTGGTTTAATGATAAACGATAAGCAAGAGCTACTGCTGTTCTTTCTCCTCCTGAAAGATAAGAATAATCTATTTCATAATCCTGATATTCGATTATTGGGGTAAAATTGTCATCAAGCCCCACCTCAAAAACATCTGATACAAGCATGGAAAACCACGTCGCGAAAAGTTTTGAAAATTCTGTCTTAAGTTTAATCATTACATTTCTTTCAATAAAAGAAAGAAGGGGGGAGAAATTTTTTGAAAGCCATGTCTCAAGTTTTGTAATATAATTAAGTTGCTCTCTTATTTCTTCTGTCTTTTTTATTCTCTCTTTAAACTCCTCCACTTGTTCTGAAAAAACCTCAATCTCTTTTTTAAGTTCTGCAACTTTTATTTCCGCCACTCTTTCTTGTTTCAGGGCTTCACCAAGCTCTTCTTGTTTCTTTTCAAAAATATTTTTAAATTTTGTTAACTCAAAAACAAACTTGCTTAGAGATTCTATATGCTGGTTTAAGCTTTCTACATCTTTCTGAATCACCCCATTTAATTCTTTAATTTCTTCAAGTCTTTTCTTTTTCTCTTCTATGTCTTGTAATCTTATCTTTAATATGTTCAATTTCTGAAGCTCTTTTTCTTTTAAAGAAATATCTTCTTCAACATCCAAGCGGGTTTCAAGGATTTTTTTCTTTTCAAAAGTGAGTTCTTCTATTTTTTTAAGATTTTCAGAAATATTTGATTCTAATTTATTAATAACATTACTCTTATATACAGGTTCAACGTTTTGCAGGCATGTAGGGCAGATTTCAATCTGAATTATTTTTTTCTTTACAGCCTCGTTTTCCTGATTCTTTATATCGAGAGAGTTTATCTGTGATGTTATTCTAAGATTTTCTTCATTTAGTTCTTCTTTTTCTTTTTTTCTGGAACTTATTTGTTGTTCACATGCCTTGAATTGTTCCTCATTAAATTCAATTTGTGATAGTTCTCTTATTTGAGCCTCGATTTGTGTTATAATTTTCAAATTGCCTGTGAGATTTTCTTTTTTATTTGAAATTATTATTTTAGTTTTCTCAACTTCTTGTTGTAGTTTTTTCCTTTCTTCTATTTTTTTAGAAATTTCTTCCTTCTCCTCCTGAATTTTTTTTCTTGTTTCTGTTTGAAGAAAAAGTTCTTTTTCAATTGAGATAAGATTGTAATGTTTTACCTCAAGTTCATCTTCTTTTGAAGCTAAATTTGCCTTGTCCTGTTCCAAATCCTCTATCATCCATTCTTTAGCTCTTTTTTCTTCTCTTAATTTTGAAGTAAGAATTAATGTATTTTCAAGGATTTTTTTGTATTTGTCTATGCCAAAAACATGTCTTAATGTATTAATCCGCATACCAGGATCTTCCAGAATTATTTGCTTCATTTCTTCCTGCGGTGTGTAAACAGTAAATTTGTAAAGAATATTTTGTTTTTTAGCAAATTCCTTTGGGTAATTAAGAATTTTAAGGATCTTATCTTTTAATTCTGTTACAGAAAATTCTTGTTTTTCTCCATCAATATTTATTGCGCAATAATCCTGTGAAATTGTTTTTCCTCTTTTAAGAGTTCTTTCAACAACTATCTTTTTTTCATCAACCTCAAATTCAAGAATTACTCCTCCTTCTTTTTCCCCATTTCTTAATAAAGAACTTCCCCTTTGTCCTGGCTGCAAACCAAACAAGGCAAACTCAATCCCAAGAAGCACAGAAGTTTTACCACAGCCAATATCTCCAGATAATAAAATAGAACCTTCTGGAAATGTTATTTCCTGATTTGTGTAACTTCTTATATTATTCAGAGTGATTTTATTTAGTATCATTTGCCCTATTAGAAATTCAGAATTTCTTTAAACTCCTCTGAAAGCCTTCCTATAAAACTTTCTGTGGTTTCTCCTTCTTGTTTCTCTGTTGAGAGAATATTCATTAATTGAGAAATATGTTTATTAAAATTAGATGGGTTTTGTTCTATGTAGGTTTTTATTGTTTCATCCTCTATGTTTCCTGTTTCTTCTATCTCAAATTCAAGCTCTGCTTCTTTTGTTTTTAGTTCGTGTGTGTTCCTTAGCAAAAAATATGCATTTTTTCTTTTTGCTGTTTCTTCTATTTGCGAAAATTTTATATCTGAATTTTTTCCAGTCTCAAGGGTTCCTCTTAATCTAAGAAGAACTATTTTATCATCTAAATCTTTTTTTTCAAGTTCAGAAATTATTTTTTCTGTTGCAAGCAGGGCGTTTTCTATTTCTATATCAAATGAAACAATTTCTTTTATTTTTAACTCAACTTTTCTAAATTGATTTCTTGAATCTAATTCTGTATCAATAATACAAAATCTCCCGTGTTCAAGGTCTTCAAGCTCTTGGAAATTGTTTGGAAATATTGGTCCTGGATAAACAAAATTTTCATATTGAAAATCTATATGAAGATGTCCTAAAGCATAATAATCTGCAAATGGTAGTTTTGATGTCTCCAGGGCATCTACAGGTAAACCTCCTCTTGCTTTGTCAATCATTGTATGCATCATGAATATCTTAAACATTCCAGGGGATTCATTAAATTCAGCTCTTCTTAAATCGTTTATTTCAAGGTTAGAAGTTTTTCCAGGATATCCATAAATTGCAACTCCTTTGTAAATTGTTGGATTTAAAATTATTTTTTCTTCTTTTTCTTCATAATCCACTACATTTTTACAAAATCCTGCTCTCTCAAGAACATCAAGAAAAGTTTTCCCAGAAACAGAATAATCATGAGAGCCTGCAATAATAAAACAAGGAATTCCAGCATCTTTAAGTTTTTTAAATTCAGAAAAAGCTTCTTTAAGGACATCTATCGGAGGGAAGGCAGAATCAAATAAATCTCCTGCAATAAGAACAAAATCTACTTTTTCGTTTATCCATATTTCTACAGCTTTTTTAAATGACTGAAGATTTAAATCTTGAAGAGGTTGTTGTTTCCATCCGCCTAAATGAACGTCAGCCGTATGTGCAAATTTCACCATTTTATATCCAATATTTTTTATAGGTTTAGAAGTATAGAAGAAGTATATAAAATTGATTGTGATTTAAACTATAAAATACCACCTAGCAACTCTGATAACTCATCTTTAAACAAGAAAACAGCAACTAAAATTCCTAATAATGCAATCAGAGAAAAAACAAGCACAAGTATTAATGTTTTTCCTCCGGCTTTTGGTCTTTCTCTGTATTTTGAGACCCTTTGAAC
>CAZZCD010000009.1:0-20455 GCA_964652735.1 Candidatus Woesearchaeota archaeon
TGATATTTATTAAGGGAGGAACGCGATTCAATTCTATAAGAGTAATTATATTATTAATTGGGATATTTTATTTTTTTAGAAAAAGAATTATTAAGTTTACAATGCGCCACTTACAAAACACTTAAAAACTCTCAAATCTTGGTAATAAAGGTTGAGAGAGGCGGAAGAATCAGTTGGTGGGATCTTCGGATTTTACTTACTGGCTTCGGACGCCTTTTCTTGGCTTTAGTTTTCTAAAGATATTTTCTCTTAGTTTGGAATTAGAATGACAACACCTAAACAAAAACTAAATGATGCTTCATTAGAGATTTTAGAAAAGATGGTGTCATCTGAAAAAACAAAACTAGAGAGAATAATGAAAGAAATCCCACTTAACAATAAAAATTATCATCATGCGAAGTGCATTTATTGCGAAAAAATTCGTAATCAACTTCTTGAAGTCCTGTATTTCTATGGGATAATTGACCAAAAAGAAACCACACAATAAGAACTTTTTCTTGTTCAAAAGCTTTTTAACTTAACTTTTTCTATAATTTTCATGAAACCAAAAAATATCAGACAACCAATAGTCACTGTTTGTGGGCATGTTGACCATGGAAAGACAAGTATCCTTGATATACTTAGAAAGAGCTGTGTTCAGGAAGGAGAAGCAGGAGGCATTACCCAGAAAATCTCATTTACTCTTTTTCCTGCAGAACAGTTAAAAACAGCTTGTCCTTTAATTGATAAACAAAAAATTAAGCTGGATATTCCTGGATTTCTTTTTATTGACACGCCTGGCCATGCAGCTTTCACAAATCTAAGAAAAAGGGGGGGAAGTCTTGCAGACCTTTCTGTTCTTGTTATAGATATTAATGAAGGCATCAAACCCCAGACAGCAGAAGTCATCCAAATTCTAAAGCACAACGAAACACCATTTATAATCGCTTTAAACAAGATAGATAATATTTCTGGATGGAAAACAAGTACTGAATTAGGACTTGAAGAAAGTATAAACTCCCAAGCTCAAAATGTCAAACAAATCTTTGATGAAAAATACTTTACTTTAATTGGCGCCCTTAATAATTACGGATTTGACGCAGATTTATTTCACAAAATAGATGATTTCACAAAAAAAATAGCTCTTGTACCTTGCTCTGCAAAAACAGGTGAAGGAATTCCTGAATTAATTATGGTTTTATGCGGATTAAGTCAAAAATATCTTGAAAAAAAACTTACTCTTGATAAAGAGGCTAAGGGTATTGTTCTTGAAATAAAGAAAGAAAAAAATAATTACTATCTTGAATGTATTCTTTATAATGGGGAACTTTCAAAAAAAGACCAAATTGCTATTGCAAATCTCAGTGGAGAACCAATAATAACTAAGATTAGAGTTTTAGAAGAAGTAGAACCTCTTTGCGACAAATTCAAACCTATAGAAAAAGCCCAAGCTTCTACAGGTTTAAGAATGCAGATTGTTGAAAAAGAGGAAATTCTTCCCGGAATGCCTTTTGTTATCTATAAAGGCAATAAAGAAGAGATTAAAAAAACATTTAAACAACAGCTTACAGAAAGCATTAAAACAGAAAAACAAGGAATTATTGTCAAAGCAGATTCTCTTGGAAGCTTAGAAGCTCTTTTTTTAATGTTAAAACAGGAAAAAATTTTTGTTGTAAAAGCAGGAATTGGAAACATAAACAAAAATGATATTATTAATGCAAAAGCTAATCTTAAAATAAATGAACTTGATGCAATTATTGTTGGTTTTAATATTGGTGTTGATGAGGAGGCTAAGGAAATAAAAGGAAATATAAAAATTCTTACAGATGATGTTATTTACAAGCTTATAGAAAATCTAAAAGAATTCAGGCAGGAGAAAAGAAAAGAAATTGAGAAAAGAAGGCTTATGGAGCTAAGCTCCCTTGCTAAAATAAAAGTTCTTCACCAGTATGTTTTCAAAAACACAAATCCTGCGATTTTTGGAATCGGGGTTGAAACAGGAAAAATAATTCCTAGAATGGATTTGATAGATGAAAAAGGAGAGAAAGTTGGAAAGATAAAAAACATGCAATCAGAAAACAAATCAGTAGAAGAAGCTAGTGAAGAACAAGAGCTTGCAATCTCTGTGCCTGGAGTGAATTTTGAAAGAAGAATGAAAAATGTGAATTTCCTGTATTCTGATATCACAGAATCTCAGTTCAGGACTTTCAAGAAAAACAAAGATCTTTTATCTTCTTCTGAAATAAATCTCTTGCAGGAAATTGCAGAAATCAAGAGGCAAGAGAAAAGCGACTGGGGAGTTTAATATGACACTTCTAAATATGCCTAAGGTTCCATTAGAATATGAAATGAACCAAAAGGTAAAGAAAGCAGTGTATTCTTTAGAAAATAAGTTTGAAAGTATTGAAGCAGTAAGCGTATTTGATGGTAAAGTAAATGTTTTAGGATCTCAAGATTCAAAATCCATATTCAGTCTACCGATACATTATGATATTATTACAAATCTAAAGGGGGAAATAATAAAAGAAAATGAATTTCTTTCTGCTGAAGAAGAGCTTCTAGCTGTGTTTGGTTTTTTTAGGAAGAGGTCAAATATTAAAAAAAGACTAATAAAAGAAAGAGGATATAAAGATAAGCTTATGGAAATTGAGCAACAAAATATGGATGATATTAAAAAAGCAATTGCTCCTATAAAATTATTTAAGGAGCCTATTGAGGAAGTAGAGAAACTTCTTAAAAAACCATTAGAATGGACTGAAACCAGAGGTCCAGAGGCAGATATTGAAAAACCTGATAAGTTTGGGCTCCTGGTAGAAGCATACATAATAGGAGCTGACCACTTAGTAGACGTGGAACGAGGTTCATCTATAGGAACACCTGTAAAGTATGTAGATAGATAAACAAATAATTGCAGAAATCAAAAGACAGGAGAAAAGTGATTGGGGAAGTTAATCAGTTTCTATTCCTTCTAAACATCTAGACTATATAAACTTTTCTCTACTGTTACTACCTAAAAGTAACATTTATAAACAAAAGACCAGTAGTTAAATTAAGGTGAACAATGAAGGGGGTAAAAAATTTAGATAAAAAGAGTAAACCGAAATACTCTAATTGGAAATTTGCTAAAGATCTTTGGCATTTTTATAGTAAATACAAAAAGAAATTCATTCTATTCACTTTTCTACTTGCTCTAGCTTCAACAACATTGATTATTACTCCATTAATATTAGCAAAAATTATTGACCTCTTTATTGTAGAAGGGACAAATCCCTCTGTTTTTTACTATTATGTTCTAGCTCTTTTAGGGTTGCAAATCTTTTCAGCAGTTGCCAGATTACGAGCAAAGTATAATCTAGGAGGAATTAGGGATAAAATACAACGTGATGCAAAAGTAGAATCATTCAATAAAATAATGCAAGCCAACATGATCTGGCATGAAGAGTCTATGATTGGATCAAAAATCCAAAAACTCCATGGAGGAGAGAAAGCATTTGACAAATTCAACAATTTCTATAACAATCAAGGAGTATCAATGGTCATTGGTTTTGTAGGTATTCTGGGGGTGTTCGCCTTTTTTAGCATTAAATACCTCTTACTTGCTTTACTATTTATTGCAACATATTTATTTGTGGAATACCAGTTTAACAAACGAATCGCTCTTAAGACATACAATACAAATATTGTAAGAGAAAAATCAACTGGAAAACAATTTGATATTTCATCAAATATCTCTACAATCAAATCTTTAGGAATAGAATCAACCTCAAGTAAAGAGATTTCTAAAATAGAAGAAAAACTACTTGGAAGCAAGAAAGAGAGAAGACAAATAAACAACAAGAAATGGATTTCAATCCAATCAATCGCCGCTTTCTTTTTTGCCCTGTTTTTATTTTTTGTTGGAAAAGATATTATCCAAGGAGCACTTACTGCCGGTTCTATTATAATATATGTTAGTTACCTTAATCAATTAAGAGCTATGCTTAATACAATCTCAAACCAATCTGACAGCCTTATAGAAGCAAAATCTGGTATCTACAGGATGATGGAAATATATAACCTAATCCCATCAAATGATGATCCAGGAGCCAAACCATTAAAATCTTGGAAAAAGATTATAATAAAAAATTTGGGATTTAAATACAAGGATGAGCCTGTTTTGGAAAATCTTAATCTAACGATATGTAATGGAGAAAAAATAGGCATTGTTGGAAAATCGGGCTGCGGAAAATCCACCTTTTTCAAATTACTATTAAAACTATATGTTCCAAAAAAAGGAAATATTTTCTTCGATTCAAAGCCAATTAATAAAGTTAATAGAGATTCAATTGTAGATAAAATCTCAATTGTCTTACAAGACACTGAAGTCTTTAACCTTTCACTAAAAGAAAATATAACCATCTCAAGAAACAGTAAATTTGATAAAAAACTCTATAAAAGAGCACTCGAAGTTTCTCAACTAGATAAGTTCATAAAAAATATAAAATATCAGGATAAAACAGTTATTGGAGAAAAGGGATTCAGACTTTCCGGAGGACAAAGACAAAGACTAGGAATTGCAAGGGCCATATATAAAGACTCAGACATAATAATTTTTGACGAAGCAACATCAAATCTTGATTATGAGACTGAAAAAAGAGTTCAAGGTTCATTGGACAAAATAAAAGGGAAAACCATCGTAGTGTCTGCCCATAGATTAACAACCCTTAAAAATATGGACAAAATCCTCATCATGAAAAAAGGCAGAGTAATTGAACAAGGAACTTATGATGAACTCTTTAAAAAGCAAGGGCACTTTTACAAACTCTTGAAACAACAAGGGGGTTGGCAAAAGAATTAATCCTTCTACTTATCTATCTTATATCTAAACCTATCTTGTTCAGTATCACATATGCGACTATACGAAGTTGGCGAAGCCAATTTGGGAAAGCGAAGTGCAACGAGCTTTCCGTATAGTCGCTGTTAAGTGAGGTGAGGGCGAAGCCCAAAAGTGCAACGCCCTGATGAACTCCGAAGGAGTGAGGAGAGTAAGAATGGGTCGCGACCGAAAAAGAAAGTAAAATCTAAAATTTATTTTTCATTTTGTGGAGCCAACTAAAGTATATATTACTAAAAATACTATCAGGATGTTCAAGCTCCCATGGGCGGTATCTTGTCATTTCTTCACCTTTTTCTTCGTTGAACCTATAATAATTCTCTCTTAAGAATTTGACTTTTTCTATTTCCTGAAGGACTTCTACTAAATTCATACTATTCCTCTTATTTTTTGCTTCTAAAATTCTATCTACTATTCTGGAAGGGTTTGCACCTAAAAGGTCATATTCTTTAACTTTCTGATCAAGAACATTCTGAGGTTGTCTATATGAAAAAGGACTTTCTTTAAAAGTTTTATTTACTAGTCTTGTTATTTCCTCTTCGGAGGGATCTAGTGCTTCGCGAA
Organism: Candidatus Woesearchaeota archaeon; assembly: GCA_964652735.1. Classification (GTDB taxonomy): domain Archaea; phylum Nanobdellota; class Nanobdellia; order Pacearchaeales; family GW2011-AR1; genus ASMP01. The sequence goes on from CAZZCD010000009.1 coordinate 5,417, forward strand.
CAGAATAATCATTTTCTAATTGTAATAAAAATTGTTCTTGGGTATCATCACTTAATATAGTTTCAACTAATTCTGTTGGTACATCCATAGGAACTAATTTTCCTTTTTCTATTCTAACTACTCTAAGGCCATAAGAAAGATTATACGCTTTATTAACTTCTTCTATTTCTTTTTCTAACGTTTTTCCAGATCTAAGTTTTTCGTAAGCTCTTACACTCTTAATACCTCTTAAAGCATATTCGCCACTCCAACCCCAATTATATTCTACTTCTTTTTCATTAGGTATTGGTTCGCTTTCTGATGCAATTAATTGGTTTAATCTGTTATCAAAAAGAAAATATGCTTTGGGTCTAAAACTTCTCTTGAAATAGACACCATAATCAAAATGTGGATTTGTCGCATCACCAGCGTAATTAAAATAATCTTTGATTTGTAAGTATTCTGTTATGTCAGTACTACCTATAGAATTGAACTCATTCTTATTTTGATCGGTTAAGAATAGGTTTAGAGAAAGTGCCATATCAGATTCATTACATTGGTAAGGAGAAAAACCTTTACCATTTTTATTAGTTCTTGCTTTTAAAGCTTTATCTCTAAATACGCTTTCAATATTTTGAGGAAAAGTATAATGTGTTAGGCTTCCTAGAGGTAAATCTATATTTTGAAAATTTACTATAGATGTATCTATTTGTAAACCCCCTTCATTCGCTTTATTTTTAATGAAATTTTTCCATCCCATTTTTTCCTCTATAATTAATATGTGTCCCTAATATTTAAATCTTTCGGTTATTTCACTACTTATAAAAGACAAAATTGGTGGGAAATTTCTGTGCCAAAGGCACTCCCGCGACCCATTTTTATTTCACTTAACATCCATTTCATCATATAATTTATAAATCCTCCTTACCATATAAAAATAAAATGGTGTTAAACATTGTTCTTATGACACTTGGAATTGCAGCATTAATAGAAAGTCTTATTGTCTTGTTTTTTCCAAAGTGGTGTATCAGGACAGGGAAGAGGGTATTAAAAAATATGAAGAATGTAAAAAAAGCAAGCGTTATTGAACTGATTGTTGCAATTATCCTTATTCTTATAGGAATGAATATTTAGGTAAAAAGATCTAAAAAACTTTTAATCAAGAAATCAAATTTTTAACATTAATTTGAGACAAAGATTCCAAAGGAATTCTTCTGCTAACGTCAAGCAATTCTATTCCCAAAATATTTTCACTCTCATCTAAATCAATTATTGTAAAATCATCTATCTTCTTATTCTTTGAGAATTTGCCTTCTCTAAATTTTATATACATTGCATCTGCTTCCTTATCATATGTTATTTCCATTATATCCAATAAACAGTTATTACCTTTATATTATTTTCTATTAATTTGCAAACAATTTCTATCGTGCCTCTCCCAATATTTTTCTGAAGATATAATTTCCCGTGTTTTTTAATTGTCTTATTAGGAGAATTTATAGATTCTATAATTTCTTGCTCTGAAAGATTCCTTTTCTTTATTTTGTGCTTAGCATGTAAGGTAAATTTAATTTCCATAATAAAGCTAAGGAAAGCATAATTAAAAATGTTACCAACAAACTTTAAAAACTTCCCAAAATATCAATTAACATGTTTAAAATTAATATAGCTGAAAAATCTGGGAAAACCTATAAGTTTGAGTTGGAAACAGAGGAACTTCTTGGAAAAGAACTGCACAGTAAAATTCAGGGAAAAGACCTTCTTCCTAATTTAAATGGTTATGAATTTGAACTTACAGGGGCTAGTGATAAATCTGGTTTTACTGCTCATGAAGATGTTCAAGGGGTTGGAACAAAAAGAATTCTTCTGACTTATGGAAAAGCTATGAAGAAAAGACCGCGAAAAGAGGGAAAGAAAAAAGTTTCAAACCCAAAACCAAAAGGGCTTAGATTAAGAAAAACTGTTCGTGGCAGAGTTATTTCACCAGAAATTGTTCAGATTAATCTTAAAACTTTAAAAGAAGGCTCTAAAAAACTTTCAGAAATTTTTCCTGATCAGAACAAGCCTAAAGAAGAAGCAAAAGAAGAAAAACAGGAAGAAAAGAAAGAAGAAGCACCTAAGGAAGAACCAAAAGAAGAAGTAAAAGAGCCTCAACCAGAAGTAAAACCTGCAGAGAAGAAAGAAGAAACACCTAAGGAAGAACCAAAAAAAGAAGAGGAAGAAGTAAAAGAACCTGCATCGAAACAAGAAGAAAAGAAGGAAGAAGCACTTAAGGAAGAACCAAAAAAAGAGAAAGAAGAAGCAAAAGAAGTTTTAGCAGTCCCAGCACAATAAACAGTTGACCAATAACGCCAAAATAATTCTGTATTTCTCTGTAGTAGTAACAAAATACAAAGGTTTATAAATTCGGGTTTTCTAAGAAAAATATGAAAAAATATCAACATAAAAATAGAAAAGGATTGTGGAAAAATTTAGCATATGGAGCTGTAGGTCTTGCTCTTTTAGCATTACTCTATACAACTAATGAAAAAAACGTGTTAAAACCAAGAGATTTTAGTAAAGCAAAATGGATTGAATTCTATAATGCAAACGGAAGAATCGATAGTTGTTATAAGAGGGAAAATATTTCACAAAATCTACATAACTGGCAACTATATTCAGAAGAAGTAAGCAAAAGAAACAACAGTAATCTTAAAGGAACAATAGAATTACCAGATTTAGATAATGATCGTAAAGTGGGAAAATAATTACAAGTAAACATTCTTTTCATTAAAACTTTTCTGCAAACCCCTCAAGGAATGGAAAGGAAATTGAATTAAGATAAAGGAAAAATATATAAGAACAAGGTTCTAATCAACTTATAATATTGAAAGGGGGTAAAAATATATGAAAACAAAGTTAATACCTATTATATTAATCCTAACAATAGTTTGTGTATTGACAGCTGTATTTGTCTTAGCAAAGCCAGATATGCCTGATAAAGCAAAAAATCCAGTTGTAATACCAGCACATGCAGTTGAAGTTACACCAGGAGTTTTCTATTTAGGTAAGGCACTGGACAAAGGAAGGGTTGTAGAAGGATATGCAATGTTTGCAAAACCAGGAACAGAATGTGGTGATGGTATTTGTGAGCCAGGTGAAAATGCAAGAAAATGTCCTGAAGACTGTAGTGTCGAAGATCCTGAAGAACCAGACACAAGTTCTTGTTATGAATTTTTAGCAAAAGGGGTAAAGTGGAAAACAGTTGAACCTTATATAGTTGACCCGGTAAATACAAGAGGATTAGATGAAATATTTGTCTCAAACAATTTGGCTATGGACATTAGTAAATGGGAAGATGTAGTCCAAGTAGATATTTTTGGTGATGAAGTTAAAGGTATTGTTGATGGAGCAGATTTGGAAAGCCCAGACAATAAAAACGAAGTAATGTTCGCAGATGTTGAATATGAGGATGCAATTGCAGTCGCAATTATTTGGGGATACTTTGGAGGACCACCACCATTTAGAGAACTTGTTGAATGGGATATGGTGTTTGATGATGTTGATTTTGATTGGAGTGAAGATGGCGAGTCAGAAAAAATGGACTTTGAAAACATAGCAACACACGAACTCGGACATGCTGTTGGATTGGGAGATTTATATAATACAGAATGCTCAGAACAAACAATGTATGGATACGCAAGTTATGGAGAAACAAAGAAACAAACTCTTGAATCAGGTGACATAACAGGAATACAAAAACTTTATTCTTAATTTTTATTTATTCTATTTCTTTTTTTCTTTTTTCAAAAACCCAAACCTTAAAAACTAATTCTTCAATTCATTTACATGACAAAAAACCTCCCGGAAATTAATATAGGTGTTGTAGGTCATATAGACCATGGAAAAACAACGTTACTTAGTAGTTTGACAGGAAAATATACAGATACTCATTCTGAAGAACTAAAAAGAGGAATAACAATTAAATTAGGTTATACAGAAGCAATTATTTACAAAAATAAAAATAGCTACAATACTAAAGGTGAAGGAACTCCTGTCAGATATGTGAGTTTTATTGACACCCCTGGTCATGAAATGCTTATGGCCATTATGTTATCTGGGGCTGCAATTATAGGTGCAGCCATTATTGTCGTCGCTGCAAATGAAGGAATAAAACCTCAAACAAGAGAACATTTTATGGCTTTGCAGGCAAAAAACATTAAAAATATAATTGTAGTACAAAACAAAATTGACCTTGTTAGTAAAGAACAAGCTTTAAAAAATTATAAAGAAATTAAAGAATTTTTGAAAAACACAATTGCAGAAAACGCTGTGATAATTCCTGTTTCTGCACAGCAAGGAATTAATATTGAAAAAATCCTTGAAGAGATTACAAAATTAGAAATTCCAAAAAAAGAAATAGATACAGACCCAATCTTTCTGGTGGCTAGGTCGTTTGATATAAATCGGCCTGGAACAACTATAGATAAATTAAAAGGTGGTGTGTTTGGAGGAATTCTTAAAAAAGGTAAATTAACAGTTGGACAGCAAATTGAAATAAAACCAGGGTTTAATATCAAGAAACCGCACGGAGAACTAAGTTATCAAACTCTTGTAACAAAAATTATATCTCTGTATAAAGGAAAAGAATCTGTGAAAGAAGTTACTCCAGGAGCAAGCATCTCTATAGAAACAGGGCTTGATCCGTTTCTCACAAAAGCAGATTCACTTACAGGATGTCTTATTTCAACAAAAGGAAATCTTCCAGAAATAAGCTACAAAGTAAAAATAAAATCAAATCTATTCAAAGAAGTTCTTGGTATCAAAGAACACAAAAAAGTTGAACCAATAAAAACAAAAGAACTTTTGATGCTAAGTATAAACACAACGATCACTATTGGAACTGTTGAAAATGTAAGACACCTACGGTTTCTTGACAATCAACTTCCCTCTAATAGTGAAGATGAGATTGAACTTGTTCTAAATATTCCTATTATTGCACTTAAAGATAACAAAGTAGGAATAGCAAGAAACATTGACGGCCACTGGAGATTAATAGGATTTGGAGAAGTTTTATAAATACTAATTTATAACCAATAATATGAAAAAAGATTTGTTAATATTCTTTATATTTCTTTTATTCGGAATGCTAATAAGTGTCCCAATGATGTTAGCAGATAATAATGATAATAATAATAATTTAAATGCAACTTGTGAAGAGGTTAATGGTTCTTGTTGTTTGGGAGAGATTTGCAACAGAGGGTCTATAACTTGTACAGAAGGAACACAGCCAGAATTTGAAGGATGCGATGAAAATTGTGTAGTAATATTAACATGTGTTGATGCAAGTGAATCAAATAATAATCCAAATCTTATCTCTGCAAATGATGACAATGATTCTAGTGAAGTAATTTGCTGCCATATATATGGTTTAGGAGCAATGATGAGAAAAGTCAATAGCCAGTATGTATTAATGGAAGAAGATGAATGTGTTGTTCCTGAAGATTTTGTTGGGGGTGGAAGAGAGATAGTTAATGAAAAAAGATGTGAAGAAGGTTATACAGTTAGAATCCAAACAGCACTTCAAGCAAGAAATAGATTAAAAATAAATGAGTCAGAAATCCCTGAAAACTGCACAAGAACAGGCTCTGTGATAAGATGTAATATTGATGGTGGAAGAGTAATGGCTATTATTGCAGGACAATCAGGAAACACAATTGTCCAAGTTAGAGGAGTTAACATGACAACTCGTGCAGAATTATATCATCATAATGGAGAGGTTTATGGAGCTTTTGAAAATGAGACAAGAACTATTGAATATCTTCCAGACCAATTAAGAGAGATAATAAGAGAAAGAACACAGGCACGACTTAATAATACAAATATTACTCTTCATGAAGATGGAGAGTATGAATATAGGGCTGAAAAAGAGTCACGATTCTTAGGAGTGTTTAAAGTAAAAGAAAAAGTTAAATGGTTTATTAATTCTGAGACAGGAGAAATCATAAGTGAAAAAGGTCCTTGGTGGGGATTTTTAGCAAAGGATATTGAAGAAGATGATGAAGTATAAGGGTAAATAAGAAGTTTTTTAAAGTCTAAGAGTATTATATTAATAATAACTATCCCGGTATGGTCTTCGGACAATACCGGACCTATAATCACTTTTCTAATTTTATCCTATCAATTATATTTTTTAGATTTATTGTTTTATCGCAGAGTTTCCTTAGTTTTTTTGATGAAGTCGGCATAAAGAAAACATTTTCAGTTTTCTTATTTAATCGTTTTAATGTATTTATTACTGGAATAAAATCTTCATCCCCAGACACTAATATCGCAACATCATAAAGATTCTCATAAGCGCCAATAAGCAAATCATTAGTAAGATAAACATCATCTCCCTTAACCTCAAAGCCAAAAGTTCCGTTTTCTTTTGGGTATTTTTTAAGAGTACATAAGATTACTTTAAAGCCAGATATTTTTTCTAACTCTGCTAAAAATTTTTGGTGTTTCCAATATTTTTCTTCATTTAAAGTAATATCTAAAGGGGCAATATAATAAAAAGCATTTGTTAAGATTCTGTCTTTAGAAAGTTCTTTTATAAGTTTTTCAAAATCAACCTTAATTTCAAGCTCTTTCAAGCTATGATATAAATTACTTCCATCAATAAAAATAGAAACTCTTTCCTTTTTTCTATTCTCCATCTGTTCCACCATTCGCTTCTTGAACTTTGATTAAATCAGTTACATTATCTCCTTGCTGCAGTTTAACTATCCTGACTCCTTGTGCAGCTCTTCCCATAACTCTTATATTTCTTAAAGAAGTCCTAATCACCATGCCTTTTGCAGTTGTTATTATTATGCTATCTTTTGGATTTACAGAGATTGTTGTAACAACATTTCCTGTCTTTTGTGTAACTTTTAGATTAATCACACCTTTTCCTGCCCTTGCTGTTTTTCTGTAATCTTTTACAGCTGTTCTCTTCCCATATCCATTCTTTGTTATAGTTAAAATTGCATGGGTCTTTAGAACTTCTAAACTAACTACCTCATCGTCCTTGCTCATTTTTATTCCAGTGACTCCGTAACTAGCTCTTCCCATGTCTCTGACATTGTTGCTGCTGAATCTGATTGCTTTGCCTTTTTTTGTTGAAAGTAAAATTTCTTCCCCTTTTTCCAGTACTTGAACTCCTATCAAAGTATCTGCATCTTTGTTTCCAGGAGTTGCAGAACCTGGGTTCTGCGTAGGAAGATTAATTGCCTTGACTCCTGAAGCTCTTGGTTTTGAAAAGTGAGCTAAAGAAATCCTCTTAACCACACCATTTCTTGTCGCCATAAACAAGAAATATTCAAAATTATCCACAGATATAACACTAGTGACTTTCTCATCTTTCAGATTAAGCAGATTAATCATTGCTTTTCCTTTGCTATATCTTTCTACTTCAGGGATATCATAAGCTTTTAACCATAAAACTCTTCCCCTTGTTGTAAAGAACATTAAGTAATCATGGGTTGAACAAGTTATTAGCTGTTTTACAAAATCTCCTGTTGCTAAATTGCTTCCAATAACACCTTTGCCTCCGCGTCTTTGCTCCCTGTAAGATTTAACATCCATTCTTTTACAATACCCTTTTTCAGTTATAGTTACAACAACATTTTTTTTCTGAATCAGGTCCTTTTCAGAAATCTCGCTTATTCTTTGAAGCACATAAGTTTTCCTGTTATCTCCATACTTATTTTTCAATTCATTAACTTCTTTAACAATTATCTTTAAAACTTTCTTAACGTCTTTTAAAACTTTTTCAAATTCAGATATTTTTTGTTTCAAATCTTTATATTCTTTCTTTAATTTTTCCTGCTCTAAAGAAGTCAATTGCTGAAGCTTGGTTTCTAAAATAGCCTGGGCTTGTTTTCTCGTAAGCTTGAATTTTTTAACTAAACTTTCCAAAGCTTCTGTTGTTGCTTTTGATTTCTTAATAGTTGTAATAACAGCGTCTATATTTTTCAGAGCTATTAAAAGTCCTTCAACAACCTCTAATCTTTCTTTCGCTTTCTTTAACTCAAATCTAATTCTATTGGTTATTATTTGCTTTCTATAATCTACATAATTTTCAACAACTTCTCTAAGATTCAGGATTTTTGGCTGTCCCTTGACCAATGCTAAGAAATTAACATTAAAAGAATCTTGAAGACGGGTATATTTGAAAAGAGCATTGATTACAAATTTAGGATTAGCTCCTTTTCTCAATTCAAGAACAATTCTTATTTTTCCTTTTGAAGATTCATCTCTTAAATCAGATATATCTCTTAGTTTCTTTTTTTGAATTAAATCTGCAATCTGCGTAACAAGAGAAGACTTATTTAACATGTAAGGAATTTCTGTAATAACAATAGCTTGTTTTTTTCTGACATGCTCTATAGTTGTTTTTCCCCGAAGAATCATTCTTCCTCTTCCTGTCTTGTACAGTTCAAGCATATCTCCAAAAACCATACCTCCTGTTGGAAAATCAGGACCTGTAACAATCTTAGAAAGTTCTTCTATACTTATTTTTGGCTTTTTTATATAAGCTATAATTGCATTACAAACTTCTGTTAAATTGTGCGGAGGAATATTTGTCGCCATTCCAACTGCAATACCAGAAGCACCATTTAACATCAAAGTAGGAAGTTTTCCAGGAAGAAGTTCTGGTTCTTTAAGGGAATTATCAAAATTAGGGGTAAATTTCACTGTTTCTTTATCAATATCTTGCAAAAGCTCTGAAGATATCTGCATTAGTTTAGCTTCTGTATATCTCATTGCTGCCTGTGGGTCTCCATCTATGCTTCCCCAGTTTCCTTGTCCGAAAATTAAAGGATATCTTAGAGAAAAATTCTGAGCCATTCTAGTAAGTGCATCATAAACTGCTATATCACCATGGGGATGGTAATGACCTAAAACATTTCCAACTATTCTCGCGCTTTTAACTGTTTGTCCTTTTGCTAAACCCATTTTATTCATAGCATAAAGTATTCTTCTCTGAACAGGTTTTAAGCCGTCTTCAATTGCAGGTATTGCCCGGCTAACAATCACACTCATGGCATAATCCAGATATGATTTTTTCATCTCTCCAGAAATTTCTGTGTTCAGTACGCCTTTTTCCATATCTTTTAATTCTGATTCTTCAGGTTTTTTTGGTGTCATTTTTTAAAGCTTTTTAATTGTTCAATTAAATCACCTGTATTTTTAAAATCAATAACTTCATCTGCTAAATCTCTGAGATAAGTATTTTTAACATCTTTTTGAACAGCTATTATTAATCTCTTTCCCTTTGATAAAACATATCCAATTTCAATTAGCATACCCTCGCTTTTTCTTTCTGACCTAACAATTGCTAAAAAAGCATCTGCTTTATCTATCTCTTTAAATGCGTGTTCCAATATTTCTTTTTTAGTCTTTTTCTGAAATTCTTCTTCATCTTCTTGAAGAGTGCAATAATATTCATGTTCTCCTAGAGCTGTATAAATTTGTTCCATTTCTTTGCGCAATTCATTTAAATCTTCCCCCATAACTGCTTGCCCAATAAATATTTTCATCTTAAATATTAACTCCTAATTTATTTAGTTCTTCAATTAATTGCTTTGTATTTTTAAATAAAATAGTTTTCATCCCTAACTTTTTTGCAGGAGGGATATTTTTGTTCAAGTCATCAATATAAATACATCCCTCTGGTTTAACACCCAGTTTTTTAACTGTTTCATTAAAAATAGCAATATCAGACTTTGCTGTCTTAAAATTATAAGAGGTAATAATAACATCAAAGACATTATCTAATTCATATTTTTCAATAACTTTTTCTAACCAATCTTCAATTTGATTAGATAACAAAGCTAACTTATAGTTTTTCTTCAATTTTTTGATTAAATTTAAAACATCGTCTCTAAATCCAAAAAAATCCATAAAATCTTTTCTAAAAACATCTTTCTCAATTTTTAAAAAATTTGCTAAATTTGTCCAAAACAATTCTGAGCTAATATTATTTACTCTGGCTTTGTGCCAATTATCAATCATTAATTCATTAAATTCTTTGGGACAAGCTCCAAATTTCGGAGCATGCATTTCACCGAATGAACGAAGATTGCCTCCAACTGACAACACACCACCATAATCAAATATTATTGCTTTTATCATTTTAAACATCCATTTTAATTTATTTTAGTTTTCTTTCCTTTTGAGAATAAATAAATATCTCCAATAAATCCCAAGTTATCATTAAAAACAATTGCACATTTTTCTGGAATACCATAAATCTTTTTACCTTTTGATAACTTTAATAAGATTTTATCAAATTCTTCTTTATAATGCGCTTTCATATAAAATTTAACTAAACCTAAAGCTTTAATTATTTCTGCATTTTGCGACTCTTTTATTTTAACATACCCTCTACAAAGTAAATAAGCTCCGGCGCTATTCCCTAAAATAACCCCTTTAAATGATTTGATTATTGGGGCAATTTTCATCTTTTTTATGTTTTCTATTAAAATTTCAGTATCTCCTCCCATAATATAAAGTAATCCAGCACTATTAATTTTCTTTTTAATTTCTTTACGTGATTTAAAATCAGATAAAAAAGTTATTTCTTGTGCATTCAAATTTTTAAGATAAGACATCATAAACTCTTTGTAATCTTTTATTTTTTGTTCATCATTCGTGGTTAGATTAATAACATAAACATTTTTATTCTCAGTTTCTGAAAATGCTTTTGAATCCAGTTCTTTTGTTTCTCCTCTACGAATATTTCCTCCACCAAGTAAATAAATTTTCTTTGCCATTTTTCTCCTTAAACATCCAGCTGCGCCTCCATCGCATTTTCTGAAATAAAAGTTTTACGTGCCTGAACATCATCTCCCATAAGCATGCTAAAGGTTCTGTCTGCTTCAACAGCATCTCCAGTAAATATCTTCTTGATTTTTCTTGTTCTTGGATTCATAGTAGTATCCCAAAGTTGCATAGAATTCATTTCCCCTAAACCTTTAAATCTCGTGACATTTGTGGTCTTTATGTTTTCCATAGCCTTTTTTAGCTCTTCATCCGAATAAACATAATAATCTTTTTTCTTTCTAAGTCTGTATAAAGGTGGAAGAGCGACAAAAACATGCCCGTTTTCAATTAACTGTGGCATAAATCTAAAGAAGAAAGTTAAGAGCAATGTTTTAATGTGTTCTCCGTCGACGTCTGCATCTGTCATAATTATTATTTTATGGTATCTAAGTTTTTCCAGATTAAAATTTTCACCAACCCCTGTCCCAACAACAGTAATTAAGTTTGTAATCTCTTCACTTGAGAGAGATTTAACAGGATTTGCTTTTTCCACATTTAGAATTTTTCCTTTAAGAGGAAGTATTGCTTGTATTTCTTTATTTCTTGCATCTTTTGCAGTACCTGCAGCAGACAATCCTTCAACAATATAAACTTCTGTCTTTTCTGATTTTTTGCTGGAGCAATCAGCAAGTTTTCCTGGCAAACCACCAAGAGAAAAAGCTGTTTTTCTTCTGACAAGTTCTTTTGCTTTTTTAGCAGCTAATCTTGCTTTGGCAGAATCAACTGCTTTTAAGGTTATTTTTCTAGCGATAGAAGGATTTTCTTCAAAAAATTCTGAAAGAGCTGTTGTAACCACAGAATCTACAAAACCTTTAATCTCTGAATTTCCAAGTTTTGTTTTGGTTTGTCCTTCAAACTGTGGCTCTGATATCTTCAAACTAAGCACAACTGTAAGTCCTTCTCTTACATCATCTCCTGAAAGAGTTCCACTTGTTTCCCTCATGCCATTCTTCAAAATTCCCTTCTTTTTTGCATAATCATTGATAACTCTTGTTAAAGCTGTTTTAAAACCAGAAACATGAGTACCTCCTTCCACAGTATTTATAGTATTAACAAAACCAAAAATATTCTCCTGATACCCTTTATTATATTGGATAGAAACCTCAATTATTGTGTGGTCCACTTCTCTTTTGAAATAGATAGGCTTATGAAATATTTCTTTTGATTTATTCAGCCATTTTACAAATTCTATAAGCCCGCCAGAAGCAAAAAATTCTTCTTTCTTATTCTTATCCTCATCAACCAAGGTTATTCTTAAACCAGCATTCAGGAAAACAATTTCTCTAAATCTTGTTTCCAGGATTTTGTAATCAAAATCTAATTTAGAAAAGATTTCTGAATCTGGCCAGAAAGTAATTTTTGTTCCAGTCTCATTGCTTTTTCCTACAACTTTTAATTTTGTTTTAGGTTTTCCTCTTGAATATTCTTGTCTGTAAATTTTTTTATTTCTTTTAACTTCAATTACTAATTTTTTTGATAAAGCATTAACAACAGAAATTCCTACTCCGTGCAATCCTCCTGAGATAATATAAGATTTCTTATCGAACTTTCCTCCTGCATGAAGTTTTGTCAACGCAACCTCAACTGCAGGAACTTTTTGTGTTGGATGGATATCCACAGGAATTCCTCTTCCATCATCAATCACAGTTACAGAACCATCTTTATTCAAAGTTACTTTTATTTTTTTACAATATCCTACAAGAGCTTCATCTACAGAATTATCCACTGCTTCATATATCAAATGATGAAGGCCTTCTTTCCCAGTGCTTCCAATGTACATACTTGGGCGTTTCCTAATACCTTCCAAGCCTTCTAAAACCTGGATTTGTTTTCCTGTATATTCTGTTTTCTTTGTCATTTTTATTCGATAGCTTTTGCTAAATTTTAGCTGTTTTTGTAAATTTTGAAACAGAAAATCTGCCCAATCTTACACTAGAAAAAAGTCAATTTCCTTTATAAACTTTTCTGCACTAAAATTCAATTTCCCGTCGATAAAATTGAAAAAACAGATAATTTTCCTAAATTACCAATAAGTTTAAAAAAGAGAATTCTATCTCATTTTAATGAAAAAAACAATAATTTTCATAGAAATTTTGATAATTAGTTTAATCGCAATTCTATTAATTGGTCCTGTTCAATCAAATTACATAGAAATAGTTCCAGAATATACTCATTCTCATACAAAAGCCATTTGTAATGAACAAAATCTATGCCAGGATTATGAAATCTTTTGTGAAAACAATCAAATTGTAAAAATGAGCCCAATCACAGGAGCAGTTGTTCAGTTTGCAGAAGACTGGCAAGATCCAAGAGATGAAGAAATAAGAAGTGGTTCTTGTTAAGTTTCTTTAGTCTCTCCTTTAACCTTTTTCTTTTTAGAAATCCACCTAATTTTCCTTCTTTTCATCTTCATGTTTTTCCTGCATTTTGAAGAACACAAAGTATTAACAGTTCCATCATTAAAAAAAAGAGTAACTCCCTTAGGAACATCATATTCTTCTCCACAATAAACACATTTAGGCATTTTATGTATAAGCTCCTTTTGTAACTTTAGATTTTATTCTTCTTGCTTCGATTTCTGTTTCCCTTAACACCAAATAATCATTAATTCTTACAGGACCTTTAACATTTCTTCTCATTACTCTCCCTTTATCTCTTCCTTCAGTAACAAGACATTTTACCTGAGTAATTTCTCCACGAAAACCAGTTCTTCCTATTATTTCTTGAATCAGTGCAGGGGCAACATTTCCAAGAATTTTTTCACTTCTCTTGCTTTCTGCTTGTTTTCCTTCTCTAATTCTCTGTTGTTTAGCCATTTTTATTTCAATCCTTCAATGTCTTTTTCAGCATCCCCTAGATCAATTACAGCTACAGAAGAAGCTGCTACAGGAATTCCAACAGCAATTCCTAATTTTTGTTTATTATCAACTTCCTTGCATAAAATATTTTTTTCCTTGCACAAAAGAGGAATGTGCTGGACAATTTCTTTAGGCTCAACATCAGTAGCATAAACCACAAGTTTTGCAGTGCCCCTCTCGATAGCTTTGGTAACTTCGTTAGTTCCTTTCTCAACTTTACCAGTTCTTCTTGCCTTTTCTACTATTGAATAAATGTCTGTTGCCATTTTATATTTTAGAACGAAAGAAAGATTATCTCCTCGCTTCCGCTCATTGGATATTAATTAAGACAAAAATCAATTTATAAAAGTTTCTAAGCCCAACCAACTTCTACATCATCTGTTCTCTGTCTTGGTTTTATGTCAAGCTTTTCAATAGATTTTCCTTGAATCTTTATCCCTTTCTTAAACATTATCTCGCCAAGAAATGCTATCATAGCTGCATTATCCACGAGAAGAGAGTTTTCAGGGCAGAAGAATTTTGCACCACGCTCTTTACACATGATTTTGCACATCTCCTGCAATCTGGAGTTGCAGGCAACTCCTCCACCAAGCAGAAGCTCTTTTTTCCCTGTGTGTGCCAAAGCCCTCTCTGCAGTCTCAACAAGCATGGCAAAGACAGTTTCCTGCATTGAATAAGCTAAATCTTTAAGAGTATATTTTTTAGACTCAAGCTTCTGCTTTAAATTTGTAAGAATTCCTGAAAGAGCAATATCCATTCCTTTTACTGTATAAGGCAATTCAATAAATTTCTTGCCGCTTTCAGCAAGTTTTTGCATGGCAGGACCACCTGGAAAACCAATTCCAGCATATCTTGCAAAATTATCAATAAAATTTCCAACCCCGATGTCAAGAGTTTCACCAAACACACGAAATTTTCCAGATGCATATGCAATTATCTGGGTATTTGCGCCAGAAACATATAACATAACAGGATCTTTAGCTCTTGTAATTCTTCCTATTTCAAGATGAGCAATACAATGATTTACAGGAACAAGTGGCTTTCCCAGTTTTTTTGCTAATTCCTTTGCAAATCTCATGCCTTCAAGAAGACACGGAGCTAATCCAGGACCAATAGAAACAGCTATAGCATCAATTTCCTTCTTATCAATTCCAGAGCTTTCCAAAGCCTCAAAATAAATCTCTCTCTTGTTTTCCTGATGGTGTTTTGCAGCTTCCAGAGGGATAATGCCACCTTCCTTAGTTGTATAACTCTTGCTAATATTTGATAAAAGTTCTCTATTTCTAACTACTGAAATTCCAAAAGTGTGCGCTGTGCTTTCTATTCCCAGAATAACTATCATATATTATAGATAACGTAATATATTTAT
>CAZZCD010000010.1:0-8489 GCA_964652735.1 Candidatus Woesearchaeota archaeon
ACTTTATATTATTTATCTTCCTTCTAAAAATGTATCCTTGTTTAAGAAGGGACAAAACTCTATCAATGTGTCTTCCTGAAAAATTAAAATACTCTTGTACTTGTTTCATAGTAAACTTTTTATCTATAAAACTTGAAAGGCTTAAAAATTGCTTTGTAAATTTATTATTTATAAAATACTGATTAAACTTACCTTGTTTTTCTTTGTTTAAATTTAATAAATCTAATAAAAAAATCTTAATAAAGTTTTCCCATTTGGAAATTATAACTGCACCAGCCCTTCCTTTTGTTGTCTTCCACCCTCTTTCTTTTGCTTCTTGTTTTGATACTGTGGGCATATCTTTACAAGATAATTTTATTCCTATTCTTTCAAGACATCTCTTATAATGATCTCTCTCTTCTTTTTTTGAAGCACTAATTCTTACCATGTAAACACAATTTGTTTTTTTCTTAACATTAATATTTCCTTCAGCAGCTAAAATTCCTCTTAAATAACCTATGGCTAAATCTCTCTTGTTTTCAATTTTCTTTTTGGAATCTTTTATTATTTGCTTTAGCAACTTAGCGACAAGAGAATTATTGAAAATGACATGGATTGTCCCATTTCTAGTTATGTTATGGAATTCTTCTCTTAATCTAATCTTATCTAGATTAATCTCTAAATATTTTTCCCAAAATTTCTTAGATTTATTGATAAAATTCTTAGGTTGTTTTTTAATTGAAAGTTCTAGGTAAAACTTTATTGGTAAATTAAATTGTTTTAAAAATCCTAGAACTTCTGTAACAGCTTTTTCATTAGAATTTGCAAAAACAAAATGCCTATTACTAATAAAACCTTCTCCAACAATTAACCCAACAGTTTCTGGAGAAATTTTAATCTCTTTTGGGAGGGTTATAGATAAAGGTCTCCCTCTTTTGTTTTTATATATCTTTTTTATTTTAAAATTATTTTTAAGTTCTTTGATTTCATAAAAACTTCTCGATGAATTAAGATTTTTTACTCGTTTCTTAGTATCATAGTTAAGGTGAGTTCTCATTACTCTATTACAATATGATAAAGTTTATAAATGTTTTTATCATCCAAAAGAAATAAGATTGGAAAATAAAAAAAGGATTGAATATTTAATGCCAAAAAAAGGATTTTAAAAGAAAAATCTAAAAAGACTTGATAATGGTCCACCGTATCTGAATATTTCTATGAGGGAATTTGCAAAGATTATTAAAATCATAAACATCAAAAAAGCTCCTAAATGGACATAAAATTCTCTCTGAAGGATTATCCCAGTCACATTTCTTTTTTTCGCTTTATCATAACTTAGAGCATCAAATGGAACATGCATCGTAGCTTGGGTAGCTCCGTAAAAGATATCTGTAATAACCACTTGAAGAGGGGTAACTATAAAAGATTTTATTATCCAGACAATCGCATTTGTAATTGTTCCTATTTTCAAAATATTCTTTCTCCCTTTCGTATCTGAAAGTTTTCCAGCAATAAATATAAAAATCACTCCTGAAAAAAGTGCGAGTGAAGAAACTATTCCAAGAGAAATATACTTTTCTCCAAGAATAAAAAGAAATATGAATAAAGGCCAGACAACCCATCCAAGCCGCATTTCTGCTCCGTGACCTATGAATCCTAAAACTTCCTTTAATTTCTGCCCCTGGAAAAATTCTTTTAAAGAAAAGTGAAATCGTTGATGAATTTCTTTAGTAAGAAATAAAGGGATAATTGAACCAATAAGAAAAATAATTACAATGATAAAAAGTATATGAAATCCAAAAAAGGCTAGGATTAATCCTCCGACTCCAGGACCCATAGCTGCAAAAACAGAAGCAACAATTTTTGAAAATCCAACCTGCATTCCTCTTTGTTTTTTGTTACTAGATTTCGTGAAATCTATATGATAAGGAACCCAGAAAAAAGCTGCACTAATTCCATATATCAAGGACAGAAGAATCAGGGACCAATTAAAACTCTCAAGAGTATAAAGAAGTATGAAAAAAACTATCAAAAAGGGTATGCTTATGAGCATGCAATGTTTAAGCCCAAATTTTGAAAAGACTTTTACAGAAACAAGAGAAGAAACTGCTGTTATTAATCCTAAAATCCCGTAAAAAAAGAAAATTGTTATAAAAGAATATCCTAATTGATAAAGATAAATAGGGATAAAAACTCCTGCTAGTGCAAAGGCAAAAGCTCTCATTGCAATACTTGCATATAATTCGCTAAGTTCTCTGTTTTTTAGGAAATGAAAAAAATAATGGTACGAATGCATTTAATAAAAAAAGAAAATTCATTAATAAAAGTTTCGGGCTAATTGAGCAAATTATAAAAAGATAATTTCTTTCTTGGTTTAATGAACTTTAGGAAATTTATTACAAAACAAGGGACTGTAATTCTTGCAGGAAAAAATGCTGAAAACAATGAAGAGCTTATAAAACAAGTCAAAGCCAATGAAGAAGTATTCCACACAGAACATCCTGGAAGCCCGTTTGTTAACATTAAAGGAAAAACTAAAAGAGGGGATATAAAAGCTGCAGCAATATTCTGTGCAAGATATAGCAAAGATTGGAAAAAAAACAAGAAGGACATAATTATACATAGATTTAAGGGAAAAAATATTTACAAAAGCAAAGGAATGAAAACAGGTACTTTTGGCATAAAAAAATTCAAAAAAATAGTAGTTAAAAAAGTTGATATAAAAAAATGCGGCTTGCGGGAATCGAACCCGCATCCCAACCTTGGGAAGGTTGTATCATACCACTAGACCAAAACCGCTTAGTTATTAATAAAAAAATATAAAAAGAATATTTAATTTTTTGTATATCAAAAAATGACACAAAGCAGCATACAAATAGGAAAGAACAAAATAACTGAAAATTTTATAGAAACCATTAAAGCTCATTTCAAAAAACACGATAATGTCAAAATCGACGTTTTAAAAAGTGCTGAACATAAAAAAGAAAAAATGGTTATGTATAGTAATGATATACTTGAAAGGCTTGGGAGAAATTATACAGCAAAGATAATCGGATTTACAATCTTTCTGAAGAAGTGGAGACGGGCTGTTCGGTAAAATATAGTTTGGATTATCCAAATTCTTATAAATTAGTACGATTAATCAAACTTATGGCAGTAAGATATAAACATAAGCCAAAAGATTTTGAGGAGATATTAAATAATAAAGAAGGTTTTAGTAGTACCTTAGGAAAATCTGAATATGAACAAATAGCAAGAGGAATAATTGAAGAATCTTTTAAAAAAGGTGATTGGGTTCAAAAAGAAATAAGCGATGTTATTTTAGCAGAAGGGATGGCTGATAGAGGTTTGTTGTTTAGGATTCGTCCTCCTATAAAAAAGCCAAGATATGATGAATGTGGATGGTTATGTTTTGGGATATATGAAATAACTAATGAAGCACTTGGGATGATTTTAAATCCTTTTGATTCTAAAAGATAACTTTATAAATTATTTTTTCTGACTTATTTTAGGTTAAACAGTTCAGCTGTTCTAATTCCGAGAGGGATGCCTCAAACCAAGAACTATAACAAAATGGAAAAAACTGAAAAAAATCCTGTTTATGAGCTCAATGCTCAGGAATATAATGTAAAATTAGCAGAAGCTTTGAAAAAAATTCCAGAGTTTAAACAGCCTGAATGGGTAGAGTTTGTAAAATCTGGTCCTGGAAAAGCAAGACCTATTGACGATCCTGATTTTTGGTATAAGAGAGCTGCAAGTATTTTAAGACAAATTTACAGAAAAAATATTGTTGGTACTAACAGACTCAGAACAAAATATGGAAGCAAGAAAGAAAGGGGGGCAAGACCAGAAGAATTTAGAAGAGCTGGAGGAAAAATAATAAGAGTGATTCTTCAGCAGTCTGATAAGGTTGGTTTTACAGAAATTGTAAAAGGAATTAAAGGTGTAAAAGGAAAAAAACCTGGAAGACAATTAACTGAAAAAGGGAAAAAATTCTTAGAGGAGATAAAATGATTTATCAAGTTAGTAAGAAAGATATAAAAAAAATTAAAGATGCTCTTTACGAAGAAGACGCATTTGTTGGAAGATTCAGAAAAGAAAATGAAGAGGAATTAGTTGAAATATATATTTTCCTTCCTTCCGCTATTTTATTATATGGGGATAAAATTGAGATTAAATCAAAACTCAAAGTTAGTGAATTAAATTCTGAATCTCAATTAGAAAAAATGGCAGGGATTGAATTAGAGGAGATAAAATAAAATGGGAATCAAAAATCCACAAAAAAAAGCTAAACTTGCAAAGAAAGCAAGACAGACTAAGTGGGCTCCTGTATGGGTTGTTCTAAAAAAATATGGTATTGGAAAAAGGGTCCATCCTTCTGCCATGACTAAGAATAGGCGTTCCTGGAGAAGAACCAAATTACATATCAAACCAAGAAAACAAAAGAAATCTCATTTCGGATAAAATGGCAAAGAAAAAAATCGAACCAGTAGAAAAAATTGAAAGAGAATATATAGTTAGATTGGATAATGAATATAGAGCAAATTGTGATAGAGAACTTTCAATTGGAGAAATTAAATGGATTAATAAGAAAGAAGTTTTAGAAATCACCCATTTAGAAAAAGAAATTATGAAGCATGTATATCAAGTTGGAGGGGAAAAAGGGCCTTTATTTGAAATTATATATAATAAAACAGATAGCACTTCTGTTATAATAAAAGGGGAATCAAAAGATATTGAAAAAATAAATGAAATTTATAGATTTTTAGAAGGAGCAATAGGGGGTAGATTAATAGAAGTGTAAAATGGCAAAGAAAAAAATCGAACCAGTAGAAAAAATTGAAAGAGAATATATTATTCCTCTTAGAAGTAAATGGAAAAAAGTTCCTCGATATAAAAGAGCAAACAAGGCAATAAAAACAATAAAAGAATTTTTAGTAAGACATATGGGGATTCGTGACAGGGACTTAAATAAGGTCAAGCTTGATAAATATCTTAATGAATTTGTCTGGACAAGAGGAATAAGAAAACCACCAATTAAAATTAAAGTCAAAGCTATCAAAGAAGGAAATCTTGTTAGGGCGGAGCTTTTTGAAATGCCAGAGAAAATGAAATTCAAAAAAGCGCGACTTGAAAAGAGAGAAAAGAAAGCTACTGAAATGGGAAAGAAGAGAAAGAAAGAAGAAAAACCTGAAGAGAAAATAGAGGAGAAGATAGAAGAAGAGAAAAAAGAAGAAGAAAAAGAGAAAGCTAAAGCAGGAGAAGAGGCAGGAAAAGAAATGGGAAAAGCAGCTGCAAAACAAGTAAAACACCGCGCTGAAAAAATAAAACAACCAAAAAGACAGCAGAGAAAGGCTCTTGCTAAATAAATGATTTTATAATTTTATGAAAAAAACATATTATCTTCTATGGATTCCTGATGGATGGGGGGTTTATGGTATGAGCACATGCCCTGATCCTGGTGCATTTCCTAATCACTTTTATAGAAAGTATCAAGTTGATGAGAGAGAATCATCAAAATTATTTGAAAAATTAATGAAAATAAAAGAAAAGCTAGAAAAGAAAAAGATCATTCCCTCAGAAGAAAATTATAAAGAAATTTTTCCAGAACTAGAAAAATTATTAAAATGAATCTTAAAAAACTAAAAGAAAAAAATCTACAGAAGAGCTTTTGGAATTTGGAAAATGAAAATAGAACTTTACCTTGTTCCAGAAGATAAAGAAGGAGGATTATTAAAAAACTTTTTAGAAAGAAATAAAATTCCTTATAAAGAGATTGTTACTAATGAGATTAATATATTAGAAAAAATAGCACAAACAAAATTACAAAGAAAAGTATCTCTTCTTAAAATAAAATATAGCAGTGGTATTGGGGTTATTATTGGATATAATCCTATAGCTCTAAAGCAATTATTAAGGGTGAATTGACTACTTTTTAAAGTAGAGAAAAATCTAAATATCAGTATATATTAGTATATATGGGTATAAACTTAAAATGGGAAACAAACTAGTTAAGGGTGTAGATGAGGAAGTCTGGAGAAGATTTACTGGTTATTGTAAAGCAAAGGGTGAAAAAGTAGGGAAGAAATTAAGTGAAATTTTAAAAGATTATTTAAAAAACAAGATAAAATAAATAAGATTCTAATAGTGAGAGATATAATGAAAAACATAGATTTAGATAATATAAAAAGAAACAAACCAATTCAAGAACTTTTAAACTTCTCGTTCATAAATATAGACAAACCGCTTGGACCAACGAGCTTCCAAATTTCCCAATTTATAAAGAATTCTCTTAACCTAAGAAAAACCTCTCATTTAGGGACTTTGGATCCGACTATAGTCTCTGGTGTGCTTCCCGTGGCATTAAATCGGGCATGTAGATTAAATGAATATTTGATGCATAAAGATAAGACTTATGTTGGCATTATGAGAATACATAAAGACATTCAAGAAAATAAATTGAAGAAGGAAATGTCCAAGTTTGTAGGTAAAATAAAACAATTACCTCCTATTAAATCAAGAGTTAAGAGACAGATAAGGGAGAGGGAAGTTAAAAGTTTTAAGATATTAGAAAGAGTGGAAAAGAACGTACTTTTTGAAGCTGAAGTACAAGCTGGCACCTATATTAGGAAATTATGTTTACCTAAAGATGCTGAAATTATTGTAAATGGCTCTATCAAGAAGATAGCAGACCTAAAATATGAAAAATCATCAAAACAGAAAACTATTGGATTTTACAAGGAAAACTTTAATGATTTCTCAATAAAAGATAAGCAAAAAATAAATTCGCCAAAAAAAATAATAGTGATAGAAACAGAAAGTGGAATTCTTCTAAGATTAACAAAAGAGCATCCTGTTTTATTATTAAGAAAAAATGAAAAAGAGTACATTGAAGCAGAAAAAGTAAAGAAAGGAGATAAAATAATTTCGGTTAGAAAGATAAATATTTCGCCAAAAACCTTTGATTTCTTAGAAAGTTTAGATAACAATTTCTTGATAAATGGTCCTGGATTAAAAGAATTGTGTGTAAAAGAATTAATTAAGAAATTTGGTTCTATTAGGGCAGTAGCTCGTAGATTTAAAATAGATAGAAAGCAATTTAATACGAAAGGAGAAATTTGGTTGAGAAAAAAATATGTTAGACTAACAGAAAAATGGCAAGAATTAAAGAATCTCGTAATAGAAGTAAAAACCGAAAAAGGTATTAGATTTAATATAAAAGATTTAAAATTTGATAGAGAGTTAGCTTATCTTTTAGGATTAATTGCGTCAGATGGATGTGTGGTATTTGAAAAGAAAAATACTAGACCAACAAGGATTAAATTCCATAATAATGAAAAAAAACTTATAAATACTTTTTTTGAGATTCACAAGAAAAAATTCTCTAATTTTAAATGTATAATTAAAAAAATCAACAATAAATTATTTGAGATAGACGCCTATAATCCCATATTGGCCAATATCTGTTATACTCTAAGAATTATAAGTCCTGAATCAGGATCAGATTTCAAAAAAATATTTGAATTAAAAGAAGAGATAATTGCTGGTTTCTTAAAGGGATATTTTGATGGTGATGGAAATGCATATTTTAAACTAAAAAAAGAGACTAAAGGAGCTTATAGTAATATAGAATATGCAACCACTAGTTTTATCATAGCCAAAAGAATACTTTTATTATTAAAGAGATTAGGAATAAATGCGAGGATATATAAAAAACAAAATTTAGGTGGCTTTCACAGTAAAATAAATTTAATATATATTGTAAGGCTAAAAAATATTCAAGATAAGATTAAATTTATTGACCTTATAGAAACAAATCACCCAAAAAAAAGTGATTATCTAATAAAAATCAAAAATTATTTTAAGAATCACAAATTAACAGAAAAATCCTTTACCACAGAAAAAGTTTTAGAAGTTTCTACTGTAGATTATAAAGAAAATTTTGTTTATGACTTAACAGTCGCTAAAGCACATAATTTCTTAGCAGAAGGAAATTTTATTGTTAGTAATTGCCATGACTTAGGACAAAATATTGGGGGCGCACATATGCTTGAACTTAGAAGAACAAAAGCTGGAATTTTTGAAGAAGAAAATAGTGTTAATTTATATGATTTTGAAAAAGCTGTCAGAGAATATGAAAATGGGAATGAAAGTGCTTTAAGAAAAATCATAATTCCAGGGGAAATTATTTCAGAACTTTATCCTGTTGTACAGATAAAAAAAGAATTTACTGATAAAATTCTACATGGCAGTCCGATATATTATGAGCATTTGAAAAACACAAAAGACAAAGAAAATGAAGGAAAATTTTGTGTTTTTGAAGAAGAAAGGTTTATCGGGATTTACAAAGTCACAGCTGAAGGAAAAATCTTTGCAAGACCTGAATTTGTTTTGCAACCTTTGAAGAATGAATTGGATTTAAGAGGAATTTAGGTTCAGACTTTCCCTGAATTTAATTCTAATCAAATATTCAAGTTCCTCTATTTTTACTCCAAGATTATAAAGTAAAA
>CAZZCD010000010.1:8499-16115 GCA_964652735.1 Candidatus Woesearchaeota archaeon
CGCAAGAACGTCTGGGAATTTTGATGTGAATAATCTTATGAAAGCTGGAAGAATGGATATTATAATGCATGTGATTATTAATTCGTTTTTTCTTTCTCGTAAGTTAAGAGATGATGTTAAGCTTCATTTAATTTTTTATGGACAGCCAGATCCTCCTAAACACATTGAGATACAAGTAAAACCTGAAACAAATTTTAGTAAAAAGGATGTTGCAAATTTAATTAAGAAGGTTCTTTACAAGTATAAAGAAGGAAAAAAGACAGAAGTTTTGCCTGGTTGTTTTATTGAAAAAAAGAGTTTTTTAAATGTTATTGGTGAATTAGTTAAACAAGGAAAAAAGATTTTTATTCTGGATAAAAGAGGAAAAAATATAAGAAATGAAAAAATTCCAGAAGAAAGTGTTTTTGTTTTAGGAGATCATAAGGGGCTTCCTAAAAAAGAATTAAAAAGATTAAAAAAAACTACCACACCAATATCTCTCGGGTCAAAAACTTATTTTGCAAGTCAAGTAATTACAATTATAAATAATGAATTGGATTTGAGAGGATTGTAAATTAAATTTTAGCTCTCTAAATTAAAACTTTCTTTGAATTTAATTCTAATCAAATACTCGATGTCTTCTATTTCTACTCCAAGATTATAAAGTAAAGAAATTTCTTCTTTTACATCCTGCGGAATTCCCTCTAAAAATAGATTACCCATTTCACGCCTCGTTCTGAATTTTTGTCCCCCATAAAAGGGGGATGATTATGAATTCCCTTCCTTTAGAAGGGAATTGGGGTTGAAATAAGAGTAAATACTGTAATTTTAAGCTGATAAAACTAAGAAAAGAACTTATAAAGCAATTGTGAAAAGATGATAAAGAAAGGTTATATAGAATGTATTTCCATAAGCTTTTTAAATAAAAACTGGTTTTTTTAAGGGATGAAAATAGTTCTTACTCCTGATTGGTTTCTTGGAAAAGATATTTTAATTGATGCTTTTAGTCTTATTGTTTTAATAATTTTTTCTGTTCTTGCTATTAGAAGTTATAAGCTGAATAAAAAAAATAAGAATCTTCTCTACCTTGGAACAGGTTTTGGCTTAATAATGCTCGCGCAGATAGCATGTATTTTTACTAAATTGATTTTGTATTATGATATAGGACCTGCCCAAGCAATAGGACAAGCAATCATTACAGGTCAGTTTGTAAGTTCTGTAAATATTTTTTATTCTATAGGATTTTTCTTTCATAAATTTTTAATTTTAGCTGGGTTGTATGTTATTTATAGGCTTCCACAGAAAAAAATGTATATGAGGGATTATGCCCTTGTTTTGTATTTCCTATTACTTTCTGCTATATTAAGTCAATATACAGGGCTTTTCTATTTCTTTAATTTAACAGCTTTTATTTTGTTAGTTCTTATAGTAAACAATTATTACAAGATTTATAAGGAAAATAAATTTGCGAATACAAAAATACTTATCACAATATTTAGTATTCTTGCCTTGGCCCAGCTTATTTACCTCTTTTCAAAAATAGAGATTTTGTTTGCTGTGGCAAATACTATAGAATTAATAGGTTATGTAATCTTATTATTTTTAATTATAAGGATACTAAAACATGGAGAGAAAAAGAAGCCGTATGGAGATAATATCGGACATGTTAGCAATCGCTCAAGAAAAAGGAAGAGGCATTAAGCCAACACATCTGATGTATAAAGCAAATTTGTCACATAATCAGATGAAAGCATATCTTAATGAATTAATTAAGAAGAAGTTGATAGAGAAGAATACTTCAAAGAACGGCACTAGAATAATCGTAACAAAACAGGGAAAAGATTTCTTATTGCAATACACCAGAATGAGAGAATTTGAAAAGACTTTTGGGTTGTAATAACAGATAAAACTTAATAAATCCTTTTTCCTTTTCTTTTCTATGAAGAAATCAGTCAGGCTTTATATTAAGGGGGTTGTTCAAGGGGTTTTTTTTAGGGCATTTATTAAAGAAAATGCTGAACGATATGATGTTAAAGGATTTATTAGAAATCTTGAAGATGGGAGAATTGAAATCTTCCTCGAAGGAAATTCTGATGATGTAAATAAAATGATAGAGCTTGCAAAAAAAGGTCCAAAACATTCGCAAATACAAGAGGTTACAATCAAGTCAGAGAGATTCCAAGATTTTAAAAGTTTTAAAATACTACATATTTAGTTATAAAATGGGTCGTGAAGAAGAAATAATAAAAGAGCGTGAAAAAAAGATTTCAGAACTTTGGAAAAAAGGAGTTAATCCTTATCCTACAAAATTTGATAAAAAAGATTCTGTTAGCAAGGCTTTGAAAGATAAGCTTGGAGCAAAGATAAAGACGGCTGGCAGAGTTATGACTAAAAGAGAAATAGGAAAAATAATATTCTCTGATTTGCAGGATTTTTCAGGGAAAATCCAAGTAGTTCTTCAAGACAAAGAAACCCCTGCAAAAGATTTTGATTTTTTTAAAAGATATATAGATATTGGAGATATAATTGGTATTGAAGGAAAAATAAATAAAACAAAAACAGGTCAGCAATCAATTCTTATTAAGAAATTAACTCTTTTGACAAAATCTTTACTTCCGTTACCGGCGAAATGGCACGGACTTCATGATAAAGAAGAGAGGTATAGAAAAAGATATCTTGACATGATAATGAATCCTGAAGTAATAAAGGTTTTTGAGAAAAAACATATTTTTTGGAAGTCAATAAGAGATTTTATGGAGGGAGAAGGATTTATGGAAATTGAAACTCCGGTATTAGAAAATACTCCTGGAGGGGCAGATGCTAATCCTTTTATAACACATCATGATGCTTTAGACATTGATGTTTATTTGAGAATTTCAATGGGAGAATTATGGCAAAAAAGACTAATGGTTGCAGGTTATGAAAAGATATTTGAAATAGGAAGGCAATTTAGAAATGAAGGAATGAGTCCCGAACACTTACAAGATTATTCTCAAATGGAATTTTATTGGGCATATGCAAACTATAACCAAGGTATGAAACTTGTAGAGCAAATGTATAAATCTGTGACTAAAAAAGTTTTAGGAACCCTTAAATTTGAATCACGTGGTTTTAAAATTGATATGGGTAAAAAATGGGAAACATATGATTATGAAAAAACACTTAAAAAATATACAAAAATGAATATTTACTCTGCATCTGAAAAAGAAGTTAAGAAAAAGTTGAAAGAACTGGGATTGGAATATAATCCTGCTTTAGATAAATGGAAACTTATTGATATTCTTTGGAAATATTGCAGGAAAAAATTAGCAGGACCTGGATTTTTAATTAATCAGCCTGTAGAAGTTTCACCTTTAGCAAAAAGAAAAGAAAGAGATCAAAAAAAAGTTGAGAGGTTTCAAGTGATTATTGCAGGAAGTGAGGTTGGAAATGGGTATTCTGAATTAAATGATCCTCTGGATCAAGAAAAGAGATTTGAAGAACAAGCAAAAAAAAGAGAGCAAGGAGATAAGGAAGCTCAAATGCATGATAAGGAATTTGTTGAGGCTTTGAAATATGGAATGCCTCCTACATGTGGTTTTGGAGTAAGTGAAAGACTTTTTTCTTTCTTAGTAAATAAACCAATAAAAGACTGTATAATTTTCCCCCTAATGAGACCTGAAGGGAAATAAAATGACTTCCTTACCAATTTCTAGAGAACAAGCATGGGAACTTGTTAAAAAATATAATTCCCATGAACAAGATTTAACCCATTACTTAGAAAGCGAAGCGATTATGCAGGAGCTTGCAAAAAAACTTGGAGAAGATGAAGAATATTGGGGCATGTTAGGATTGGTCCATGATATGGATTGGGGAATTACAAAAGATAATGTGCAGACACATTTAACAAAAGCACCTGAAATATTAAAAGAAACTGGTTTTGACCAGGAATTTATTCAGGTAGTTTTAAGCCACGGATATGGTTTTGGACAACTCCTGCATTTAAAAGATAAAAAAAGAACGCAAAAGATTGAACATGCTCTTGCTGCTTCTGAAACAATAACAGGATTAATTCATGCTTATGCTTTAATGAGGAGTGGCAGAGTTAGTGATATGGAAGCAAAAGGTCTGAAGAAAAAATTCAAAGACAAGACTTTTGCTGCTAAAATTGACAGAGATATTATAAAGGAATGTGAACAAATAGGATTAACTTTAGAGGAATTTTTTGAAGTGGCTATAGAAGGAATTAAAAAGATAAAAGAAGAAGTTGGTTTGGAATAAAATGCAATTTGTGAATACTCTCCCATATGTTAGTAATCCTATAGAAGAATTTTCTAACTTTAAGTTTGTGGGTTGGGAGAAAGAGATATATCCTAGACTTAAAGGTCAAATTAAAAAAGAAGAGCAGGATTTTTTTGTTGATTTAATAATAAAAAATAAGCTCAAAAGTATTATAGATTTTGGTGTTGGGGGTGGTTTGGATTTAAGTTCAGTCTTAGATGGTCTTAAAAAAAGAGGTTATAAGTTAGATAGTTTTGAGGCTAATGAGGCAGATGAAGAATTTATTAAACAGGCTAACAAATTATTCAGAAAAAAGAAACAAGATATTGTGATCCACAAGGCAAATTGGTTAGATCTTCCGAAAGCAGAACTGCCTTACACGCATCTTTTTGATTTTGGTTTTTTAACAGGGAATTCATTGACATATATTGGTGGGGGTACGAGAGAATATACGAAAAGGGCCCAACAGATAGTTGTGAGCAAATTTGCGCAACTATTGAAAAAAGGAGCATATCTCTTTATAGATACAAGGAATTATGATTATATCAAATCTTTAATGAATCTTCCAAAAGAAAAAATCTTTGAAAACTTCACATTTGATTATTCAGTTTACTATCATGGATTCCAAGAAAAAGTTCTTGTATTTCCTGCATATGTAAGTGATACTGTTGTTGTCTTACATTATTATGATAAAACTAATAAAAAATGGAGTAAGTTAGATTTATATCCAATATACCAAAAAGATATGATAGAAATCTTAAGTAAAGATTTTGTAATAGAAAAAATTTATCATGATTTTAAAGAAGGAAAAAAAGATAAAAGTCTTTTCGTGCAATATTTAGCCAAGAGAAAATAAAATGACACTAATTGTAAAGAGCAATATAAAGAAAGTTGTAAAAGAATTGGATAAAGAAAATGATGTTTCAAGTGTTGCAGAAGAGGTTGGTACAGCTCTGGAGAAAAAAGTTGAAAATATCTTAGAAGAAGCTATTCAAAGAGCTAAATCTAACAAAAGAAGAACTTTGCAGGCGAGAGATTTGTGAAAACCAAAAAATTTATATATAAAGGTATATATTTCTTTATATAAATACATATAAAATGGCACAGATAATTCATTATCCAAATTTAAAAACTATGTTAATGGTAGAGAAAATTCTGAAAAAAGCAGAGACAATGATAACAAGAGAGGAGCTTAAAAGAAGGCTTCCGAAAGAAGTCATGCATCAGACACTTAACATCATTCTTGATTATATGGAAAATCGGGGGCTTATAATTGACAGTCGTAAAGGAATTCTCTGGATTTACAATCCAAGTCTAAAGCTAAAAAAAGCGATTGAAAAAGGACGGGAAAGTTGAGAATAGAGCGTTATATTTTTATAGTTTAGAAGATTTTCTAAATAATGGTGAAAAAAAAGAGGAGGCAGCAAGGTAGATTAAATCGTGCTGCTGGAGCTAGGTTTGAATTAAAAGTAAGAAATGAACTTGAAGAGCAAGGGTGGATTATGGATAAGTGGACAAATAATGTTGATCTTGAGGAAAGTAAGCTTGTGAAAGCAAAAAGAAAATATAATCCTTATAAAAAAGTTTTAGGTATTGGCACAGGATTTCCTGATTTTATTGCATTCAAAAGAAAAGGAAAAAATTATGAGATAATTGGCATAGAGGCGAAGAGGAAAGGATTGCTTGATAAATCTGAAAAAGAAAAGTGCACGTGGTATCTCAAAAATAAAATATTTTCAAAAATATTAATTGCAAAATCTGTCCGAGAAGGAAGAAGAATCAATGTTGATTATATAGATTTTAAAAAGAAATACAAAAAATGAGGATGAAGTATCTGTGTTTAATGTTTTTTCTTATAGTTCTTATTATTCCTCAGGTTTCTTCTATAAAAATAACAGAGTTTGAATCAAATCCGAAAGATGATTGTAGAGATTGCACAGAATGGGCAGAACTTTATTCTGAAATTGAAATTAATCTAAGTGAATATTGGATAGAAAACAGCAAATCAAGTGTAATTAATCTATCTGGAATAGGAAAAGGCCATATAAAAATTGATTTTGGAAAACGATTTTTAACTAATACAGGGGATATATTAGTTTTGAAAAAATCTGGGGAAATTATAGACGAAACCTCTCTTTTAAAGGATGAAGAAAATAATGATATGACATGGCAGCTCTGTGATTCCTGGGAATTCAAATTATCCACAAAAGGGGAAGAAAATTCTTGTGAAGAAATCCCAGAAGAACCTGCTGAAGAAGAAGAGGAACAAGAGCAAGAAGAAGAGGAAGAAGCTGACGAAGAACGTCAGGAGATAGAAGAATATCAAGAAATAGGCGAGCCTGTTTCAAGAGAAACAGGGCCTATAGAATTACAAACAATAAATCTAAATCCAAAAGTTATAAAAAGCGAGGATGATAATGAAAATTTGAGCAAGAGCAATTATGCAGTTTATGGCCTTGTATTTTTTTGTGCTTTGCTGGTTGTTTTGTTCATCTTAAGAAAAAATAAGCATAACAAAAATGAGTTCAGATAAGGATTATGGGACGAAAGTTAGTGTTGTAATGATTCTTGATATTATAGGAAGACCTCCAAAGCATCTTGTAGAAAGCCTAGAAAAGATAATAGAAAATATGGATAAAGAACAAGGGGTTACACTGAAATCCAAAAAAATAAAAGAGCCAACACTAATGAAAGATCAAAAAGATTTTTACACAACTTTTGCTGAAATTGAGGTTGAAGTTGATGAAATTTTATATCTTGCTATTTTAATGTTTAAATACATGCCAGCTCATATTGAAATTATCTCTCCTGAACTAATTACCTTGTCAAATAATGGATTTAGTGACATTCTTAGTGAACTTGCAAGAAGACTTCATGGATATGATGAAATAGCAAGGATAATGCAGATGGAAAAACACGTTCTCTTAAAGAAGATTCAAGAGCTTGGAGGAGAGATTCCTGCAGGAATAATGCCAATACAAGCACCACCTCCACAAATTGAAAAAAAGAAAACAAAGAAATCTGTAAAGAAAAAATCAAAGGAAGATAAATCTAAAACCAAATCCAAGAAATCTAAAAAAAGGATGTAAACAATGCCGGAAAAACTTGAAAGGTGTGTAAAAGAGGTTAAAAAGAAGGGTGGTGTAAAAAACGCATGGGCTATATGTAAGGCTTCTTTGTCAGGAAAAACAAAGTGGAAAAAAGGCGCAAGAAAGCGTAAGAAAAAGTGATTATCTTTTCTTAGTACTTTTTCCTTGATATTCTGAAAGCAATTCTCTAAGAACATAATATTGTTTTAAATCTTTGATCACTTCTGCTTTAGCTTCACTTCCTTCATAATCAGAATACATCTTAAGATGGTGCAATAACATTGAAGG
>CAZZCD010000010.1:16125-19442 GCA_964652735.1 Candidatus Woesearchaeota archaeon
AGGTAAGTTATTAATTTCCACCCAGAATTTCTAAAGCGTTTAAGTCTTTCTTCTAAATAATGAATTCTATTTGTTGAAGGCATAAATCTTTTTTCTTTAGCTTTGAGTGTTTCTATTTCTTCTCTGCTCACATCAAAAAAATCTTCAAGTATCATTAAAAACCATAGATTAAAGAGATTTATAAAAATTTATGAGATATAGTTTATCTTTTTCCTTTTCCAATCTTAATCAAATCAACTTTTGGTTTTACCTTTTTATATTTTTTGAAAAACCAGAACAAAAACAAAATTACCACTATAACTACTGCCCAGCCAATAATTTTTCCTGTCTGGCTCTTTGGAATTTCTTCGCATACTGCAGGTGCAAAACAACAAATTCCATCTTTTGTAGGGTTTGTTTTGCCTGTGCATCTTTCTCCGTCCTCACAAATTATCCCATCAATCTGTGCACATGTTGTTATAATCACTTCTTCATCCTCTGGTTCTTCAGGAATAAAATCCTTTATAAAATCTAAAACAAGTATTAAAGAAGATGTAAAATTTTCTGTGCTTGCAACTATCTGGCCTTCAACAATAAGCTCTTCTGTTCCTGAAGTTATAAATATTTCAACCCTTTCAGTAGAGTTCTTTTCAAGGGTATTTATTTCCTGCGGAGAAACTATTACAAAAGGCTCTAAAAGTGGTGAAACAGAAATAAAAATATCTTCTGCAGTGTCACCTGTATTTAATATATATACTATTCTTTTCGAGTCAGAATCAGTAGCTAGTGAAACCTCAACTATGTGTGGCTCAAATTTAAAATTTAACTCCTGCTCTTCTTCTGTTATACTTGCATTAGACATAACAGAAACAGGAACAGAATAACTTGTGTTCTCAGAACTTAATTCAATTTCTTCAAAAACAGAACTAAGATTCCATGCCTGTTCGTTTAACTCAAAGTTTATTCTTTTGGTTTCTCCTGATCTAAGTTCTAAAGAGCTTTCTGATATAAACTCTTCTGGCGTATCTATCTGAATTGTTATTCTTTCTTCCTGTAAATTCTGCACCTCAAGAAAAAAATCCTCTGAGGCAATTATAAATCCAGGGTTTAAAGAAAAATCAGCTGTGTTTTCTGTAATTGTGAAATTTTTTACAATGTCCTCATCCACTATCTCAACCCCTCTATTATATCTTACCTCTTTTATCACAACAGAATAATTTCCCTGCTCTTTTCCTGTTAACATAGCATAAATATAAAAATCATTATTTATTTTTCCTACTTCATAAATCATTGGGATTCTTACATGTTCTTTATAAAAAAAGATGTTATCTCTGGTTATCTGGTCTAAAAAATTCCCTGAAATCACAGCCAGCAAAGTTTCTCCTTGATCAAACTCTTCGTTCGTTTCAAATTCAACTGAAGAAATCAGGGGAAATAGTAAAAGAATGATTAGGGTAATAATGATTTTTTTCATAAATAATTAAGAAAAACTAGGTTAATAAATTTTATTAGAGTTTACTTACCCATACCTTTTAACTTTTTAAGAACTGCATCAAGTTCCCCTCGTGCTTTATGAGGTCTTCTTCCTGGAGGTTGGTTGAACCTAGGAAGAATTCTTCTTTCTGGTGTAGGTCTTCTCATAGGATAGTGTGGTCTTGGTCCTGGTCCTGGTCCTGGTCTTGGTCCTGGTCCTGGTCTAGAACGTCTAGATTTTGATTTTATTCTGAACCAAAGATTTTTTAGTTTATCTCTAAATATTATTCCGATAACTACTAAGACTATTAAAATTAAGAAAAACCATATCCAGAAAACTCCTCCTGATTTTTTAGTTTTAGGAACACAGCAAATATCTCCTGTAAATTCACATGAATAAAATGCTTGTTCTTCATCACTTAAACAAGATATTTTGCAAATTCCTAATTGTTGTTCACACTCTGAAACAACTGGTTCTTCAGGTATTTGACAGCTTCCCCCATCCACACAACAATTATTTGTATCAGCAGAACTTATCATACTCCCCCCACTGCATCTCTCATTAGAAGAGCAAATTTCTCCTCCTTGTTCAAAACATGTTGGTTGTTCTGGTTGAACAGTACAGCACTCAGATAATATTCCGCAATAATAATCTAAAAGAACCCGTCCTTTACAACTTCCCTCATTTACACAATAATATCCAGCATATCCACAATCTAACGGTCCGTTCCCGTTTCCATTTCCATTCCTGTCTTCGAACTCTCTTGGCCAGATAGAAACTAAAATAAATGCTGTATTTCTTGTATTGCCCAACCAGCACCCATCTTCATCTTGGACTTCAAGAAGCCATTGCTTTGAATTTGTTTTTTCAAGAAGGGTCTGGTCTTTGAAAGGAAAAAGTGCAAGAGCTGTGTCATAATACATGTCTGCTGATTCTTTCCAGTAAGTTTCCCATTCCTGTTTTGAAAGTAAAGAAGTAGAATATTCTGTATCACCAGTTATAAAGTATAAAAATGCGTCTGGCAAAAGTCTCTGATTGTCTTCTACAAAAGTTATTAAATAAGGTAAATAAGGGGCCATGTCTTCTCCTAATGAATCAAGTGCAAGTGCTGCCCAAAGGCTTCCTTCATAATTACAAGAATTTGTAATTCCTTCTCCAAAACAAAAAGATTCAACTTTTTCATTAGTTGTTCCTGTTGCTGTTGCAGAAGAAGTTTGTTGGAAAACATGAATTATAGAAGAGTCTTGTTTTTTAAATAAAAGAGTTGTAGAAAAATCTTCATCACAGGAAATATTAAACTCTTGATCATAGCAAACAGAGGAGATTTCCAGCCAATAATCATCTTGTGCTAAAGAAAGACATGTTCCTGCACCTCCACTTATTTTTTTATCTTCTCCAATTTCTATTTGACCTGAAAATCCAGGATATGCAATATCACATGTTGTTTGTTCATCGCTTTCAATTTGAAGATACCATGTAAGCTCAGAAGTTGTCCCGTTCCGAGAAAGAAGCCATTGCTGTGCTTGGTCTGTATTTACCTCGACATTATCAAGAGCAAGAACTGCTTGTGCTGTTGTTTTTAATCTACAATTTCCAGAAGGTTCAAAGGGCCAGCATCCTTCATCAGAAGAATCATTGATTACTTCTGCTTCGCATTCATTAATTGCAAGAAGAGAAAAGATTTTTTCTTCTGTTGAAAGTAAAGCACAATTTTCTTCTACCTTATCTACGAGGCATGAATAAGCATTATCTATTTTTTCTTCTTCCTCAGGACTTATCTGGGCCTGCAACAAGGAAAAAGACATGAGAATTAAAAATATGATTAATATTCCTAATATCCTCTTTTTTGCCATTTTCTCAGTTC
>CAZZCD010000011.1:0-14583 GCA_964652735.1 Candidatus Woesearchaeota archaeon
CCAATAAATTATGTTGGGGGATATGCTATCGGAATAGAAAGATTACTCATGCTTCTTAACAAAAGAGATTCTTTAATAAAAATTGGGAAATATAAGGATATATTTAATAAATTAATAAAATATTCTCCTGCGGCACAATCTTCTATAATGAAACACGAGTCGTTAATAATTATTTTTGGGTCTGAAGCCATAAAATTACTTAATGAAATAAAAGACCTCTCCAAAAAACAAAAAGAAGTTCTACGTAATTTCAAGAGAACATTTAATGACGCTGGGAAGTCTTTAGTTCTCTCTAAGGAGCAATTAAATAAAATTATATCTTAAGCATTAAATCTTACTTTTTATTATTATTTTTCCGTTCAAGCGTTTTGAGTTTTGTAAGACTAAGTATAATGCTGTTTTAGATATCTCTTCTGGATCCATAATCTGTTCTTCAGAAAACTGGATTTTTATTCTTTTCATCATTGGGGTTTTTGTTGGACCTGGAGCAATACAAGTTATTAAAATATTATATTTGTCATATTCTCTGGCTAATGTCTTAGTTAGGGAAATAATTCCTGCCTTGGAATCAGCATAAGCAGCACTAATTAAACTACCTCTAATTCCAGCGATAGAAGATATATTTACTATTCTTCCAAAATTTCGTTGCCTCATATAAGGAATTACTTCTTTTGTTAAGAAAAAGGTTCCTTTAAGATTTGTATTTATCTTTTTATCCCATATTTTTTCAGTAGTTTTCTCAAAACGGGTTTGTTTGATATAACCTGCATTATTGATTAAAATATCAATTTTTCCATATCTTTTGATAACTTTTTGAATCAATCTCTTAATATCAGATATTTTGGTTATATCTGTTTTGATAAAACTAACTCCTTTAATCATTTTTCCATGTGTTTTTCTGCTGGCAATTATAACTTTTGCACCTTCTTTACTGAACAAAGTGGAAATAGCTTTCCCTATTCCTGTTCCCCCACCAGTTACAATTGTTACCTTGTTCTTTAATCTCATAAATGAATAATGTTTTTTTCATTTATATTTTTTGGCTTAGTGGGTATTCTGGACTTTTTGCGCAAAAATGACATAGTGCAAACCCAATTCAATAGAAAAACTTAAATAGGGTTTTCTAGTAAATTTTTACCACTAAAAGAAACTATAAAAAAGGAAATCTTTATAAAAGCAAAAGCTTTATAAAACTTACTATTAAATCTAAAAAATCTTCAAAATGGCATTTATAAAAAAATGTCCTGAATGTAAAAGTATTCACCTCACTTATGACCCTCATCTAGGAGAAATTATCTGCAATGACTGCGGTCTTGTTGTTGAAGAAAAAATGGTTGATGTAGGGGTAGATCTTTCTGGAAAGTTTGATAAAGGGGTGAAAAAAGGCAGGGGAGGAGCACCAACAAGCATCCAAAAGTTTGACAAAGGTCTTACAACTAATGTGGGAGAAATTTCAGATATATACAGGCTTGAACCAAAACAAACAAGAAAATTCTTAAGATTAAAAAAATGGCAGGAAAGGGTATCGACAAGCATTGAAAGAAATCTCAGACTTGCTATGGCTGAATTAAGAGTTGTTGCTTCTTATCTAAATCTTCCAAATGTTGTAAGAGATGATGCTGCAAGAATTTACAATTTTGTTCTTCAAAGAGGACTTGTACGTGGAAGAAATATGGAATCTGTAATAGCTGCATGCCTTTATGCAGCCTGCAGGTCTTATAATATACCAAGAACTCTTGATGAAATGGCTACTGCTTCAGATGTGGAAAGAAAAGAAATCGGGAGAACTTATAGATTTATCATAAGAAGACTTAGTATAAAAGTAAAGCAAAGTGCTCCAAAAGATTATATTTCAAGGTTTTCTTCTGTCTTAAAACTCTCGCCAAAAACACAAAACGATGCTCTTAAGGTTTTAAAAAAAGCAGAAGAGGTAGAACTAACTTCTGGAAGAGGTCCTGCAGGAATTGCTGCTGCAGCACTTTATGTGGCAGCTTTAATAAATGATGAAAAGAAAACTCAGAGAGAAGTTGCAGATATTGCAGGAATAACAGAAGTAACAATCAGAAATCGTTACAAGGAATTAATAGAAAAACTTAAGCTTGAAGATAAGATAAAACAAAAAGAAGCAGAGATGAAAAAGAAATAAAAAATAGAACTCTAAAGCTTTTTATACAGTTAAAAATTAATATTTTAATCAGCCTTGAGCAGTAACTTAAAGGAAGGGTTGATAAGGGGAAACTTGGTTCCCTTTATGCGGGAATGCCGGAGTGGTCAAACGGGCCAGATTCTTTCTAGGTGTAATAACCTAAAAGAAGGCTATGCTTAGGACCTGGTAGCTTAGTGCTTGCAGGGGTTCGAATCCTCTTTCCCGCATTTAAAATTCGACTCCTAGTCTCCGCATTCTAAGCTGATGATACAGGGTTTTTATAAAAATAAACAGGGTGAATATTTTCTGTTAAGAATATGTTTTGATATCCATATTTCCTAAACCCTCCTCCTATCCAATCAAACACTCGTGCTTCTTGCCTTGTAGGTTCACCAATCCAATTAATAAATATAACTGCATGAGAAGATATTGTGCCATCTTGTTTTGGCCATGCAATATCTAACCAATCTCCTGACTGAATATATCCTAATTTTTCCCTGTAAGAAGTTCCTAATGCTCCTGGGGATATTTCACAAGTTCTGCCTATTGTTGGTATTTGAAAAATAATTTCTTCTTCATCATTTTCATCTACACCTATTGTTATTGTTTTTCCATCTACAAGATATGTTTTGCCAGCTTTATCAGAATAATAACATTTTTTTGTAACTCCTGCCTTAGTATAAACAAATTCAATTGAGTCTCCACAAGAAGCATCTTGGGGTAAGCATGCAAGTTTGCCATTAAGCTCTTCTATTGTTTTCAGAACTTTATCCCTAGGATTTAATAGTTCTAATACTTCTTCTGTAGGGTTTGGACTAGAACAAGTCTCTCCTCCCTCTTCTTCAGAACCCTCTTGAAAGTTTAAAGCATCAACATCAAAAATAATCTTTGCACCATTGAGATAATTCTGCTCTTTAAGTAGCTCTATTAAATTTTCAAACTGGTTTAGTAATGGTCTTAAACTTGGTGTTTCTTTCTCAAGCACTAGTGCTCCAGTATCAATAAGTTCTTCTGAAACTAAATACCATTGTCTTTCACTATCAGACCATTTCCATTTTTTTGAGGAATGGTCAAATTCAAAATAAAAAGTTAGTGGTGCATATTTCTTAAATGTAAATCTCTCTTTATGGGAAAATTTAACACTATCTGTAGATAGTTCCACATTGGATAAAAAGCCCTTACCCTCATTTTGTATTGTCCTGTCAATTAATAATCTTAATCCCTCTAAATAAGATTTACCAACGAAGTTACTTGTAAACTCTTGAATTTCTTCAGATAATCCTTCATAAGGCTCCCCCACTATTCCACGTGGATCAACAGTCAATATGTCCGGAATATTTCTATCAGCAGGAAACCATACTCTTTCTGCTTTTTCTTCTCCAGTTTCTCCAGTAAAAGAAAAATACCAATTATCCCCAGAATATGAGTAATAGATACTCTTCTTAGATGTCTCTATTACAAATCCCCCATATTTAAATTCAAAGATTGGTGAAGTAGTTCTTGATTCTGGTACTACTCCAAACTCTTCTACTTCTCTCATAGCCTCTTCCCTCTTATCCTCATCAGTTATCAAGAGGGTAGTCGGTTCAGAAATCCCTGTCTCTACAGTTGTTTCGTCTGGCTTCTTTACCAATGCAAGCTCTTTATAAGCATCTGCCCTTAACAAAGTCAGATAACCCTTTTCAGAATTATAGAAAACCTTATCATAATTTTCATTTATCTTTTCAATTTTTCCTTCTGTACTGGTTTCTGCCTTAATTTCTTCAACAAGA
Organism: Candidatus Woesearchaeota archaeon; assembly: GCA_964652735.1. GTDB lineage: Archaea > Nanobdellota > Nanobdellia > Pacearchaeales > GW2011-AR1 > ASMP01. Next base: position 3,919 of record CAZZCD010000011.1, read on the forward strand.
TCATTAAAGTCTTCCACATAACCTAGCTCCTGTTTAAGAGCATCTATGTAATTACCACTTACATCATCTAAAATTTTACCCTCAATATTTGTATTTTTTACAGTGTCTTTAACACTATCTGTATCAAGCCAACACCCCATCTTCTCATTTCCGCAATATCCTACTTTCACCCATCTTGCACTTTCTGTTCCTGCAGCTGCATCTGTGGCTTTTCCAGGGTCACCTGTCGCACAAATCCTTGTAATTCCTCTATTGTAAATTGCAGGATTAATCATTTCCTCTGCTCCTGCCTGAAGGTTAGGACTTAGCAAGCTGTAAATATTTGGAGTTCCTGAAACACATGCAGCTTCTGTTGTGATGTCTGTCTGTGATGCCTGGCCTGCAACATATTTCTCTGTAAGATAATTTATTCCAAATTCAGTTGTGACTTGCTTAAATCCGCACTCTTCTTGGCCATTGACGCTAATACACATCTCTTGATAACCTGAAGGAGCAGTAAAGTCTATGGTTTGTGTCTCATAATCTCCTGCTTTGATAAATCCTTGAGCAACAATTCTTCTGAACGCAGTATCTTGGAAGAACGAGCTTCCTGTTCCATGAAGATAAACTTTGTAATAAGCTGGCAAATCTTTTCCTGCATAAATATGATAAAATACTTTATAATGTGAAATTGGGGGATTTGTCGCTGTAGTGAAAGGAATTTCATCAAATCTTCCGTAGAATTGTGATGGTGAATCAGGAGCTACCAAAGCATCTAATAAATTACCTCCTTGAGGAGTTGTTAGAGAAACGAATTTCTTACATATCTCTGTTCCAACTCCTTCTGTTGTTCTTGCTTTAAATGCTTTGAAAGAGTTTGCAGCGTAATATTGTGTAAAATAATCCACAGAATCTGATGCTCTCTGCCATGCGTCTTGAACTCCTAAGTATTCTCCTCCTCCACGGACATTTTGTCCAAGCACAGTCCCTATTATTTTAGGAATTGCGTATTTCACTAATGGTAGAGATTGTCTCCAAAAGAATTCACACATGTGTATACTATAAATCTCATCGCAAATTCCAACAGTCTGTCCTGTCTCAAGACTCGTCTGTAGACATTGCTGATAAGAATCAAAAACACTTAAATAACTATCAATTCCTGCATGAATTCCTGAAAGACAAACAGGAACATAGACATCTCCTCCAAAGTAAATTCCGTTTGGAAGGCATAAGAAAACGCTTCCGGCAAGTCCTGATTGCACAACATCTTTTACAGGATATGCCCCACCAAGGTCACATCTTGAGCTCGGACATACAACAGGGTCACAAACATTAAACATTAAATTGCAGTCTGAAGGAGACATGAAATCCTGGCACTGTATATCTGGAATATTTACTGCAGGAAGACCAACATCAATATTTTTTCCCTCAATGCTTACCCTACGAACTCCTGGTTTATATGCTCTTGAAGCCACTTCAATCGCCCTGACAGCTCTTGTAACTAATTGTGATGCCTCTCCTTTTTCAAGACCAAAGAACTGATTGTATGGCTGTCCTGTTCCAAGATTAATCATTCCACAAATATCATCTCCAATTCCTGAATTAAACTCTTCTCTTCCATCTTGTCCGACATTACACAACCAGAAACTTGAAATTCTTCCAGAATCATCATAAGCTCTTATACCTCCACTTCCTCCAAGTATGGGTGAGATAGGCAGTGTCGATCTAATCGCAGCATACCATCCATGATTAATATCAAACGGAACAATTGATGGGAGTCCTTTATAAGGGGCTGTTTCATAATATCTTATCTCAGCATTATCATAATGATTTTCATAAGTTGTCTTGTCATATTTTTTAAAAGAAAAACTACTCTGAATGTTTTGATAAATAGTAGACTCCTCACCTAATTTATCTTTATTTGAGTCATAAACGTTCTCAACTCTGTAATTCTCGATTCCAACTTTTTCCAGCTCAAGAATGTAAACCTTATTATTATAAAGAATTGATGTAGCACTTACACCACCAGGAATCTTTTCTTCTATTCCTTCAGCAGGAGTTTCCCATCCATCATAAATTCCTACTATTGAGCCTTCTTTTGAATAAATATCCACGCCAATTCCTGAAATCCCCATCTTAGTCAACAGGTCTTTTGTTCCTTTCTTTTTAATCTCATTTTCATTATTAACAAAAATATCTCCGAGGTCTGATTCTATTTGAGATAATGCAAATTCTCTCACTCTTTCATCACTCAAAAGCCTTGAATTAAGCTGAAGATTTCTTGCCTGTGTCAGCAAAACATTGTCAGATTTAATTGAATCAATTATCTTTGAAACAGAAATATTTTCGTTTGCCACCTTTATCTTTTCAATTCCTTCAAGATTTGAACTCAATTCATCCCTAAAATTCTGATTGACAACCTTTTCTATTAAACAATCTGTATCAATCACATCCTCTCCTAAGAAACCATTGTCAATTTTACATAATTCCTGAAGTTCTTCAAATTTTTTATTCTGGGTTTCCATTGCATTTGCATACGCATCAACAGCCGCATCAATTGCATCAGCTTTATCAAGAAGACACGAGTCAATATTTGAATACTCTTCAGCATCAACTTTTATTTTACACTTTTCAAACCACCCCACATCAGGGTCCCTCATAACCTTGTTCCTTGCAATTCCTCTTCCACCGAGATTTGCGAAAAAGTTTTTAACAGTAAGATAACCACCAGTAACAAGACATGCCTTTTTAAATCCAGAAACAACTTTTCCGAGTTTATCATTTATATTTTCCCACTTAGAGATTGTTTGATTCAAGGACGTAATCTTCTCAGCTGTTTTTTCTGGTGAAAGTTCTATTCCTCTTTTCTCAATTCCAATGTTAAAAGAAAAGTCTGCTGTTGTATCTGAATATCTTACATTAGGAATAACAGACACCTTAGCTACCTTTTTCAGATTGATTGTCTGCAAAGTAAAAAGATACTGGCTTCCAAAATCATTAGGAAAATCTAACTTAAGAGTTCGGACATCACTAATCTGAGTGACAAATTCTTTTACATTTTCAATAATACCCACTCTTTTTAAATTAACACGAAGTCGTGCAGAGTCATCATCAAGCTCAACAAGCTGAACAAAATGATTTTCAGATTCATTTAAGTAAAGAATATCATTTCTTCTTAAATCATAAGATGTTATTTTTCCCTGGGGGTCTTTAACAAGAAGGCTTATTCCAAATTCATCATAAGTTGGCTCTCTTATTCTATCAAAAGAAATCCTCTTGGTCCTTCCATCAATTACAACATCTTTAATAGCGCTTTCAGGGCTTGAAAGCTTGTAAACTTCATTACAAATCTCAGGTATGTTGGAGTTTGGATATTTGTCTCGAAATTCATTACATAATTCAGTCGTTATTTCTTTCTGATTTGCTATCTCTGTAAGTTCTATCTTATTAAATAAGGCTTTTTCTCCAAGTGTCTTAGTATCGTCAGTAGGGTCTTTTTCAGAAGAAAAACTATCAATAACATTATCGTAATCTTCTATTGCTTTTTCATAATAATCTTTAAACTCTCCAGAAAGTTCTGCATCTAAAGGATCTGAAAATCCAACAATTTCAACCTGTTTTCCAAAAATTTCTTCCGGCTTTTTAAAATCAAGGGTTCTAAACGCTTGTCCATCAATAATAGCTCTAAGAACTAATTCCCCTGCAGATATATATCCTTTAACAATACCAAAAGTAAGTGTTGCAAGAGTACTCATCTTTCCTATACTTTCCTGCCTTTTTATAAAACCAGATATAGAAGTTAATTCCTCTTCTGTAAGCTTGTCTTTAGTTCCTGGGATTGCAGCAGCCACAATAAACAAATCTTCTTTATTTCTTGAGTTTGCTTTTGTTCCTGCATAAACAAGATAAAGTGATTTTTTTCCCTCTTGATAAAGTCTATCCCCTAAACCATAGTCATTAACTTCAGAAGAACCCTCTGGTCCAATCTTAAGTTTTATCTCTGGACTGATAATTAAATTAAAAGTGTTTCTGCCCTCATCTTCATCACATTTGATTTTGACGTTTTGGACAATTCCTCTCTTTTCTATGTCTCTTACCTGACACTTATTATCTAAAAATTTCTCGTTATCTTGAAGTTCAACAATATCTCCATTAATTGTTAACTTTACCCTCGTGTCAGGGCTTTCTAAACCATTTAATTGTACCTGCATGCTTCCAAGGCAATAATCAAAGCCTGGCATCGGCATCTCTGGAGACTTTTCCCCTATCCTTAGGGTTGCACTTGAAAGCTTTCTCTTTTCTCCTGAGCTTCCAAACCCATAAGTTTGCCTGTCTGAATAAATTGATATGAATGCACTGTTTTCATCAATTCCTTCTGCCCTCAAATATCCTCTGCCATCCCAAAAACCATATTGGGTAAATGTATTTTCCCAATCATCATCATTTAATTCAGGAAGATAAAAGTTAGCCTGTCCAACTCCAAATGCATTTTGGATATTGTATTTTATTCTTGCAGTAAGATTTCCTGAAACAGAATCCGGAATCTCAGAGGAATTTCCCTGTTGCTTCAAAATTATAACGGCATAACCAATATTATTTAAAATAGGATTATTAACTTCTTGTGCCCCATATCTTCCCAGAGCAGCTCTTGCAGGCAGATAAGAAATTCCCTGAATATCTGAAGGATATTCTCCTCTAAAAGATATCTGATAAATTGACTCTATATCTATCAAAGGATTAAGCTGGGTCGCAGTTATCGGACAAAAGACAGGGACATTCTGGTCTTCAAGCAAATCACTCCTTACAACAGATGGAACACATCCTAAAGGAGAAACCTGCATAATAAAGTCTTGTCCAGCTCCGCAAAGTGACCTATCAAATAAAGGAAATTCAGGCTCTCCTGTGTATGGAACATATGTAGGGGTGTATGCAATATGCTGGCGAGCATAAGCTGAAACCAGAGAGATTGTTAGAAGTGTTAATAAAAATAAACCCATAATTAAGATTAGGTTTCTTAAACTATTCTTGCTCTTCTGTTCAATTAAAAATTTTTTCCTCATATTAAATTTATGTCAAGACCCTTTGTTTCAAACAACAAATAATTATCTTGTACTTGTTCAACTGTTTCTGGTATTGGAAGACTTTGGGCATTTATTTCAATACTGTTTGAACTTATCAACTCAGATTCTAAAATATAATAGTTTTGTTTTCCTCCCCCAACAAGAGCTTGAGATATTAGCTGTTCAGGAACCTCTAAGTCAAAGCATCTTTCTTTTGTTAATCCGAAAACTCCGAGAATTCCTGATCTTGGAACATCTATACACTGCTCTGTTATTGTCTCTCCTATGTTTATTGAGGAATTCTTGTAGATGTGAACATGAATCTCATACTGTCCCTCGCTAAGCTCTACGTTTCTTTGCTCTGGATAAGCAATTACTTTTGTATCTTCTCCAGAAACAAAATAAATTATTGCGTTCTGATTATAATTAATCTCATCAAATTTTAGTTGAACATTTTTATTGTGAAGTTTGTCCATAATAACTGTCAAACTTCCTGGAGAAACTGTTGAAAGCAAATATTTTGCATCGTGAAATCCTTCAGCGCTCGCCAAAACATACCCGTTCACACACTGCGGAAAATCACTACTCAAGAAACCAGACTCTGCTTTTCCAATAGTGCATTTGTTTCCAAAACACTCATAAGAAATATCTGCATCAACAGGATTTCCTTGCTTATCTCTAACACTAACCTGCACTTTTGTGTTCTTATATATGCAAAGTTCTGGAACAACACTCTCGCTTGCAGTTGCATCCAGAGACTGTCTTGGATTATTGTTCTGAATAATAACTGCAATAGGAAATTGGAAAATTTCATCTTCTGAATAAACCTGAACAAGAACAGGATAGTTCACATCATAAACAAAATGATAGGGAACATAACAAAATCCAATAATTCCTAAACCAGGCTGATTTCCCACAGGATTTGCTATTAACAAACTTTCTTCAGAGGGGGTAACTTCAAAACTATGCGGCCAATTTTTTGAAGTCAAAAATCTGACTTCTTCTCTTACAGGAACATCAATAATAAAATAATCCCCAGTGCTTGTTTTTGTATTAAGCGCTAAAGTATTTGCCTCAATAGCCTCTTGCAATTCATCAAAAACCTCGTCTGCATTCCAAATAAGAGGAGAGCATGTAATCTCAACTCCATCAACAGGAGCATAAAGTCTCAATGTATCAATTGCATATTCTTCCAAAAATAGACTTTCTTGCTGCTCATCATAAATCTTTTTTGCAGAATCATAAAGAGAACCTAATTTTGATTTGACTGTAACTTTATGTTTTCTTATTAAAATACTTTCATTTCCTTTAGACACATTTAAATTTGCATTTAGATTAACTTCAACTTTATCATCTCTTATTGTCGTTTTTGCAACTGGTTCTGATAATGAAATTTCAAATCCCTGTTCATAATAAGGATTAAAATTACATTTATTTATTCTGTCTTCAATAAAAGCTTCAAGTTGTTGCTCCATATCTGCTTTTGTAGGAACTTGTTCTTTCTGTATGTTGTTTCCAGAGACATAATACCAGTAAGGAATAGGATTTCCAAGAAAATTCAATTGAGAAGAAAAAGGCATATATTCAGAACCTGGCTCAAATTCTGGCAGAAAAATATATCCTCCACTGCTCTGTAAAATACTTATACCTGTTGAAGTGTCTTCTTCAAAACAAGCTAAAAAAGTTGTATAAATTGGTTGAATATGCGCAGGAATAGGAGTTTTAGTTAAAGTAGTTCTCAGAATAAAATAAGCACCAATTCCTACAACAAGAAGTATTGCAATTATGATAAAAATTGTTACCTGCCCGCTCTTATTTTTCATGTTTTTTCGCCCCTGCTATTTTTTTTCTTATTAATTCTATTATTTCAGTATTAATATCTTTTATTATACTCTGCTTAAACTTTTCCCAAAGCTTTTCATCTTCTACAAGAAGCAAATATTTTTTCATAAACACCCCAACCCTAATCTAAAAAAATTCTAATATATAAATGTTTCTTAATAAGTTATTTATTAAGTTACTTAGTAAGTAAATAGGTAATATGGTGAAAATTAATAATACATTCTTCCTTTTTTGAAATAACTAAATCCTCCCACTACAAGAAGAATTCCCCCAATAAAAATTACCCATGGCTCAATTGAAGAAAATGTTTCAGGAATTTTTATAATGGCAAAAGGGTAGTTTATAAAATATAAAGCAAAGATAATGTACAAAAACATAAACAAGACCCTTAATCTTCGTCTTCTCATAAAAAGATAATGAAGATTACATATATAAACTTTATTAGAAAATACTTGGACTTTTATTTTTTGCTTTCAAATAAAAAGCGATAACCACATGTTAAAGCAATCATGCCTTTTACATTTTCACTTTCTGGCATCAGTGTATAACTAATTCTCCCGTGAATTCTATCAAATATTGTTATGCCAATACCACCTTCTAATCCCAATGTTGTATTTTGTATTTTATCATAAACATTAAATTCAGGGATAATTATTGTTGGAAACTCTCTTAAGAGATTTACACCGCCCATCAAATAGAATTTTACTTTTGCTGTTGGTTTTGATAAACTAAAATTTAAATTAACTCTTGGTAAGATACTCTCTGTTTTTATATACTCTGCAGATGAATTAAAATAATCTAAACCAACTTCAAGTCCAGCCACTTTTCCACCAAAACCCAAAGCACCCCCAATTGTAGTAGAAGGATCATAAGTTTGTTCTTTTTCTGATACAGGAACTATTGATCCAATCTTTGGCTCAACATAAAATCTTGAAGATGCACAATTGATTATCAAAGACATTAGACTTGCTAAAGCAACCATCCTTCCTTTTTTTACTATTGATTCTAATTTTTGTTTCATTTTATTTGAGTTTTATTTATCGCCATACACAATATTCATAACACATTCCAAAATTACATACTATTTTACATACTTCTATCTTGCATTTTCCATCAATACACCCCTTTGTACAATCTTTTATTTTCTTTTTTGAGGTGGATGATGTACAATCTGAATCAGAACAATCCCTTGTTATATAATCTCTATAAACATCATTACCATAACAATAATTGCTTCCAGTGTATTCACTTATTCCACATTCTTGAACTTTTTCTTCCTCTACATATGCATCATTAAAACAAGCCCCATTAGAACAACCTATATCATAACAGGTTTTATTATAATAAACATCACTTAACTTACAATAATTGCTTCCCCAATCTTCACAATAATCAGAACCACAATCTTCTTTTAAGTCAAAGGTTGTTGAATTTGAGCAATATGAATTGCTTGTTGCGGCATTATCACATATATAAGTTATATAATCTTGCCAGACATCATCTTCTTGACATGATGAATCTCCAACATAATCATTAACACCACATTCATCGTCTTCATAACATTCTACATATACGCATGTATTATTTAAACAACCTTCATCCCCACATTCTTGAACTTGTTCTTCTTCTATGTATGTATCATTAAAACAAACCCCATTAGAACAACCCATATCATAACAAGTTTTATTATGATAAACATCGTCTAAATTACAATAATTGCTCCCCCAATCTTCACAATAATCAGAACCACAATTTTCCTTTAATTCAAGAGTTGTTGAATTTGAGCAATAAGAATTATTTGTTCTTGGATCATTGCATGTATAAATTATATAATTTTGCCAGACATCATCTTCTTGACATGATAAATTTCCCACCCATTCATCTGTTCCACACTCCATATTAGAAGAACATACTGCAAGTTTACATTGCCCATTGAAACAACCCAATATCCCACATTCCTCTTTTTTTTCTTCTCTATTATCACAGTCATCATAACAATAAACATCATCATCATAACAACCATCATATGTACAATCACCACAACTATGACAATAATCATCTCCCTGCACACAGTATTCATCTGAAGTACAAGAAGCATATAAAGACCAATCGCCCCAAGAGCCTTGAGATCCATCACAAGAAGAAGATTCGCCAGAACAGTATATTTTACTCATTCTCACATAAACATCTGCACCAGAATTAGAAGTTCCTTCTCCATCTGGACATCCGTAATCAAAAGAAAATGCGCAAGCGTTAATTGAAGAAAGAAAGCTATATTCTCCACAATCAGTATCACAACAAAGTCCAGAAGTGCATTGGGCAGTTGAACAAGAAAAAGGAGTGTTATAACCAGCATTGCTGGAATCACAAAATTCACCTGAACTGCAGGAATCATGCACTAACCAATCATTCCATTCAAATGCACCATCACAAGAAGAAGAATCGCCAGAACAATATCTCTTTCTATCTTGTTTTTTCACATCATCTCCCAGACATTGTCCTGAAGGACAATCGTAATAGTAATTTCCGTAATGGTAATCGCATATAGAACTACTTGACTTATAATGGCATCCATCACAGCAAGGATCACTTGCATCATCACACTCACAACATCTATTATTCGTAGAATCCCATGATTCTTCTGACTTACAACAACCATCCCAATCTCCACCAAAAGGGGGGTCTGGCCAAGGACCCATACATTCTAAATTTTCAGCACATTCATTATTAGAATCGCAGTCATAGTCCCCGTGACCACATAAACTACAATCCTCCCAGTCATTATCATAACCTTCTTTTCTCATATCACAATAATCACTATCTCCTTTTTGGCTAACTAATTGATCATCTCTCCACTGACTATTTACTCTACATTCACCATCACTACAATACCCATCATAATCTATTCTGTGTTTTCTAACTTGTGTAGAAGTACAATAATGTGTCCAAATACTTATACCATCATAATCATTACAATCTTTCTCTTTCCATCTTACTCTATCAGCGGTAAGAACTGTGAATCCGCAATTAAGATAAGCCTCTTGAAGAGTATTGCTATCACTACAATAATCTGTATCCCTTTCATACTCAAAACAGCCAGGAGGCCAAAGTTCGCAATCGTATGCTATAACAGTACTCTTTGTTCTATAATCATAACATTGCTCATAATCATCATAAAGACAATAGTCCCCACCAGGACCCTCATTGGTTTCTTTACTGTTTTGTTTACATGCTCCCTTAGCATTTATTTCCCCGGTATAATTTGTCTCATTTTGATTGTCCCCTGTTTCATTTATTACAGAAATATCCCTAGCTTCTTCATCTATTTCAAGAGCGGAAGAAGATGCTCCGCCTCCGCCACCAGAAGATTTCTTAGAAGAAGTTTTTCTTCCAGAATCTCCAAAAGTAAATTTAATTTCATCATCTGAAGAATCTGAATATTGAGAATTGTCTTGCTCATTATCAAGCAAAACAAGTCCTGTCCCTACAACTTTATTTTTATTATTGGATTTTTCAACTTCATTCACAATTATTACTCCTGAAGAAACCACTAAAATTGAGACCACTAAAAAGACTATTGTGACACTTGCCTTTTTAGAAGCTAAAAAAAAACTTCCCATAAAATAAGGATTTTTTTATGACTTAAATATATTTATATAGAACATTATAATAAACATTATCAAAAATTATTAGTGGATAAAAGTAAATATTATTATAAAATTAGAAGAAGAGTTTGTTAAACACTATATTTAACGGGATTTGTAGTCAAGGCTTAGTATCTAAA
>CAZZCD010000012.1:0-13760 GCA_964652735.1 Candidatus Woesearchaeota archaeon
CTATAAAAGGGAGCTATCTTAATTTTGTTATGACCATAAGAAATCACGGATTAAAAGACTCTGAAAACTCTACAATAATTATTTATGCAGATAATAAATCTATAAAAGAACTTGACGTGGAATCAATCTCAATCGGTACTGGAAGAATAATAACTTTATCAAATATTTTTGTTATGAAAAGAAACATAAATGAATTAGAATTTTTTATAAAATATGATTTTGAAGAATTAAATAAAGACAATAACAGAGTTACTCTTAAAATAAAAGAATAAAAAATACATGTTGGCTGTTTTAAATCTCATCAAGCTCTAAATCATCCACTCCTTCATCAAACTCATCTTCTTCTTCAAGCTTTTCAGAGGCCAAAAGTTCTTTATCTATTTTTACCGCCCCCATTTTTATTATTTTTGTAAGATATATATGGTTTTTAAATATTTCTGTACAGAAATATTTATATGAAAAATAACAAATCAACCTCCCCTTTAATTATAATAAACTCTTGTCGGAACTTTTGTTAATGGTTTTACTTCATACCACCATGAACGATATTCATACCTGTCAGGTGAAATATCTTTAAACAGGAATAATTTTTCTTCTCTTGCAGGAACATAATATGTCACACTCTCACTTTTTTCCCTCCCGTAATAATCTTCAAAATAAAATCTTACCTTAAAGTAACCCCCTGTATATTCTCTATTTTTCACATAAACCTCATATCTGTGAATATCATTGCCAAGAACTCCTTCACTTGCTCTAAACCTGGATACGTCGTAATATCTTGAATATCTATCATCAGATTCTGCATATCTAAAATCACGAGGAACATAATAAATTCGCGCATAATCTCCTCTGTCAACAATGTATGGTTTTGCATAAACTGTGTCTGCATAGATGTATGGTTTTGCAGAAACATATTGTGTCTGTGGTTCTGTTTGATAAATATTATAAGTATTGTATGAATCTGTTATTCGTACCTTTGGCTGGGAAAGTCCTATGACGATAAATACAGCCAAGATTAATAGCGCAATAAATGCCACCCCTGCAAGAATTTCAATCTTCCTTCTTTCATTTGTTTCCATATATGTTAAAGAGAGAGCCCTCTTTTAAGGATTATTGCCCTCAGAAAGATGTTTTTCAGGGGGTGTTTAAGAGTGTTCAAGTGGAGAATTATTTGTTCTTCAAGTATTTTTTTAATTTCCGAACTGGTGCTTTTGTAGCATTAGCGAAAGTAAGACCTTTATAAAAAACTACGTGCAAGTAAGTTCCCATAATCTGCCCCTTATTTATGTCTATTGGAATGGCCCCAGCTTTTAGAAGAGCTTTTATTTCCCTAGTCTCGCACCAAGATTCACGATGACTCTCCCTTTTTTCTAAATCTGCTCTTGCCTCAGATACTAATTTTTCTATGTCTATCATTTTATCTTAATTTTTATCACATGTTTGATTATTTAAAGATTATTGTATAATAGTGATATGTTAAAAATAAAAAATCCCTCCGCCCAGATTCGAACTGGGGATCTCCCGGGGACTGCTTTACCCGGAAACCGGCTTTTGGGGCTTCATAGTAATCATGATTGAATCTCCACCTTAGTTAAAAACTACAGCCAGGCGCTTTAACCACTAAGCTACAGAGGGTATTGTAAGAAATAAATATGCATTTTTAAAAGTTCTTCTTTATATTATATTAACTATTAGGTAGTAACAAATAGAAAGGTTTATATATTATAGACCCTTATAAATTACAAGGTAAAAACAAAATGGCAGATAAAAAAACACTCACAGAAAAAACTGAACAAGATACTTCAACAGCTATTAGATTTATAGAAGGAGGACTTGTAAATGGAAAACTTGAAAGAGGAGCAGATGGAATAAAGCGAATGTATATAAAAACTTCTAAAAAAGATGAAAAATATTACTTCATTGGAGAAGATTTGAAATCAGACCGACCAATATATTGTCCTACTCCTTGATATAAAATAACTTTTCAATCAAATAAATTCTTATAAAGACTTTGAACTAAAGATTTAGATGGAACTTAAAAGAACTTCTCTTGGCATGCAAATAGAAGGTTATGTTAAGAAAGAATACGAAGATGCTTTTGAAGATTTAGAGCAAAGTGGTTCTTACAGTAAAAGCTTAGAATATATGGAAAATATGTTTAAAGCTCTTGAAAAAAGTCGTCCAAGGATTGGACGAGGAATAGATTGGGCACAAGATATAATTAAAGCTTACAGAACAACTGGAAAGCTTTTTATAGAGATTTATGGTAATTACAAAGGAAAATTAAAAGAACCCTGGAAAAAGTTTGAGAAAAAAATAAAAAATCTTGAAGATATTTTTAAGTAATTATTGTCTTATTCTTTAACATCCTTCGTCCTCTGCTCTGCAACAAAAAACGCACGGTTTGATTCAGACTCATGAATCTCGCCTTCTTTTTCATAAACTGCTGTTGCTGTTGGAAGAGCAAACTTTCCAAGAACACCTACCTTAGAATAAATTATATATGAAAGAATTCTCATTTCTCCTGCCTCAAGCTTCTCAAAATTCCATTCTAACCTGCGATTTTTCTTATCAATTCTTGTTGGCTGGTCTCCCCCAAACCTTTCATAAATCTCAACCAGGGCAGGAACCTTGTCTATAACATTTACTCTTTCAATATATTTCTTTGCAGTAATAGCAACAGAAACCTTTAATGCAAACTCCCCGCCTTTAGCCTTTACAAATGAAACCTTTTTCCTTAAAACAAGATTTGTCTCACTATACTTCTTTGTCAGAATAACAATTGCAACTATAAATAAAATAATTAAAAACGGAAATATCCAATTGGTTTTTGCAATTATTTCTAAGGTTTCTCCAGGCATTATTTCCCGGTCCCATGTATAATATACACTAGTGCCGTCTCTCTCTACTAAATCTGGCTCAGGACTAAAACTTGCAAAAAGTCTTGAGATAATATTTTTCTTTATTACTGTCTCACTTCTTTCAACAGTATTTCCTGCATTTTTTTTCTCAATTATCTTAGTAGTTATCAAAAAACCAAAATCCTTTTTTGTTGTTGTAACGATGTCTTTTTCAATAAATTCTATTATGCCTTCTACGTTTGTTTCTTCTCCTTCAACACTTACTTTTGCTATTAAAGTATAAAATCCTGCTACCAATTCATTGAAATCATCAGGGTTAAGCTGCACAGTAAAGGTTTTTGTTTCTTTAGAATCCAGAGAAAAGCTCTTTTGAATATTAAAGAAAGGAGAGGAAAAATTTACATCAATATTTCCAAAATCAAAACTCTCTGTGTTTCTGATAAATATCTCAATTGAATTTGACTCAAGATCTACATCACTAGAACCAACCACAAAAGCGTCTTTTAGCTCAATTATTTTAAATGTAAGAGTTTCCTGTATCCTGGATTGATCATGTGCTTGCATATAATAGGTTATGCTATAAAAACCCCTCTCACTAATTGAAGCTAATGAAACAAGTTCAAGTTGAATTTCTTTTGTTTCTCCATATCCTATAAAAATTTGTTCAGGAGACATGGTGAATCCTAAAAGATTGAAGAATTCAAAATTACCAGAAGAACCCAGATTAGTTATATTTAAATCAAAAACAATTGGATTGTTAAGTTCTACAATTAAAATTTCTCCTGTGCTTTGTTTTTCAATCTGCACATTTATTGCAATGACTTGGGGAATAATTAACAAGACTAGTAATGTTAATAAGATTATCAAGATTGTTTTTTTCATGGAAATGACAAAAAGAAATTCTATTTAAGGATTTCGGTGATGATTTACAATCAATCACTTCTACCTTTTTCCTTCAAGATCAAGATAAGATTTTGCCTGGCCTAAAAATTCATCACACTTGCCAGCAATTTTACCTTCATACTCTTCTATTCTTGCAGGAATCACCCATTTTTCATAAATTGAACGAAGAAATTTATTAAATGCACTCATTTCAAATTTTCCTTTATAATCTCTTACAAGAATTCCTTTAATGCCAAGTTTAACATCGCCTTCATTTGTCTTTATTTTTTTCCCGTTCTGCACAATTTCAACATTTTTAAGAGGTCTTATTTTAAACTTAATTTTTGCATCAAATCTAAAATAATCAGTAAGTTCTTTCCCCCCTTCCCATTCAACAACAATTTCTTTCTCATCCCCTTTTATCTTTTCCTCATACTTTGTCTCAGAAATGTCCATATCTATTTCTTCTTTAATCCATTCATAGCAAAACTTGTAGAAATCCTTGAATGAAAAAACTCCTGCATATTTAACTGTGCTTGAAAATATTGTTTCTTCTTCTGCCATTTTAATCTTTTTATAAAAGAAAAATATTATTTAAATACTTAACTAAAGCAGTTTAAAATGATTTATCATCCTTTTATTGCAGTATAATAATGCTTTTAAATACGTTTTATACTTAAATTACATGGATCAAACAACAGAATTAATAAAAACATTAGGTGGTTTAGGGTTATTAGAAAGGTTAAATGATAAAACTAAACAGGCTGGACTTTCTGATTCTCAATTATTAATAAATTCAGTCAGAGATAAAAAATATGAAAGGGTTCAAGGAATTGGAGATGATTTTTTCCCTGATACAAATTTATATAATGCAGTTGGAGCAATCTATCCTCTCTTAAATAGAAAACAAAAAAATAATGCAATTAAAGCCCACCTAAACCAATTTGATGTTGTAAATTATTCAAGCGTTAATACTAATCATAGTCCCTACATTAGAGAACCCCTATTATTAGCAGATATTGCAATAGCAAGACATCTTTATTGGCCAGGTTTATATGAAGAGGAACAATTATGGAAAGGAAAAGAAAGTTTTACAAGATTACAAGAAGACATTATGAAAGAAAATGGATTATTTGACAAAACTAAAGTTAAAAGTGATTTTTTAGTTGCATATGCTTTAATGAGAAATGATTTTACAAACTTTGGAGATGATTATGTAAAAATAGCAAATCCAGATTTTTTAGATAGAGTAATAAAAGGAATTGTTGCATTAAGATTTTTTGAAAGAAAAACAAAAGAAGAAATTAATAAAGGGAGAAAAAGACTTTATGAATTATTACCTAAAGCTGTTCATGATAAGATTGAACCTTTAAGAAAAAAGGCAGATTGAGCAGATTCATCACAATTCAAATTATAGAATTCTTTAGTTTCAAATAGAGCCCTTACATGATTCACAGATTATCATTCCGTGAACTTTGTAAAGAAAATCTCTTTCACCACATTCTTCACAGATTCCTTCATATGTGAAAACTCTTTCTTTTGCTTTTTTGATTCTTTTTAACTTTTCCTGTTCATTTCTAATTTTTGCAAATTCTTCAAGCTCTGGATAAAATTCTGGGTGAAAATTCAAAATATCTTTAGCAGTTATTATTCCAACAAGCTGATTGTCATTAATAACAGGAAGCCTTTCAAATTTAAGTTTTTTCATTTTCTTTATTGTCTCCTTAACTGTTGCAGAAGGCCTGATTGATATGATTTTTTTAGCAGAAATATCTATAGCCTTAATTTTAGAAAGGTCCTCTTTTGATTTTTTTACAAGTGCCCACAAAATATCCCTTTCATTAATAAGTCCTATAAGCTTTTTTTTATATACAATAGGAAGTGTTCCTACTTTTTTTCTAACTATTTTTTTAGCGCAATTTAGAAGATTATCATCAGGTTTGGCTGTTACAGGTCCACGGGTCATCACATCTGCCACCAGTATCTTATCCATAATCACTTCAATATGCTTTTACTTATAAACTTTATGAGATTATTTTCTATTACAATAATATCAAGGCAACAAAAGCTTTTATAAAATCATTCTCTTTTTAGATAAATAAAAAATGGAAGAAGATATTAATTATGACTTTATTGTCGTGGGTGCTGGAGGTGCTGGTTTAGCAGCAGCTATGTATGCAGCAAGACTTAAACTTAAGACTCTTGTTCTTGGACATCCACATAGTAAAGAACTTTCAATTGGAGGAGTTATAACAACAACTAATATTGTTGAAAATTATCCTGGTTTTATGAAAATTTCAGGGCAGGAACTAGCAAAAAAAATTGAACAGCATGCTCGCTCTTATGATTTAGTTGAAATAAAAGAGGAACAAGTAAGTGAAATAAAAAAATCACATGAAGGCTTCATAGTAAAGACGAACAAATCAGAATACAAATCCAAAACCCTTCTCTTTGCAACAGGAACAAAATATAAAAAACTAGGTGTTCCAGGAGCTAAAGAATTCGAAAACAAAGGAATAAGTTATTGTGCTTTGTGCGACGGGCTGTTATTCAAAGACAAAACAGTAGCTGTTATTGGTGGCTCAAATAGTGCTATAAAAAATACTTTACTTTTATCAGCATATGCTAAAAAAGTTTATGTGATTTATCGCGGAGAGCAAATTCGTCCAGAACCAATAAACTTTGAGCGTGTAAATAAAAATGAAAAAATAGAAATCATAACTGAAACACATGTTAAAGAGATAAAAGGTAATGAAATAGTGACAAGTGTTGTTCTTGACAAGCCTTACAAAGGAGAAAAAGAACTGCACGTTGATGGGGTTTTTGTTGCAATAGGCCATACTATTCTTTCAAATCTTGCTAAACAATTAGGGGTTGAACTAAACAATGCAGGAGAAATAAAAATTAATCATATGACTTCTGAAACAAATGTTCCAGGAGTGTTCGCTGCAGGAGATGTCACAGACAAGCCATTTAAACAACTTATCACAGGAGTTGCAGATGGCTGTACAGCTGCCTACAGCGCGTATGAATATATGAAAAATGGCGCTAAACTTTGAAAAAGAAAAACTGCTCGAGGAACTGAAAAAAAGAAAGCCTAAAAAAGTTTTAGTTCAGCTTGCAGAAGGCATGAAGAAAAATGCTGGTGAAATTGAAGAATGGATTAAGACTCTTGGAATTGAAGTTGTTTTTTCAGGAGAAACATGCTGGGGTGGTTGTGCTATCGCTGTAGATGAAGCACAAGCTGTTGGAGCTGATTTAATTGTGCATTTTGGACACGCAGAATTTATCAAAACAGATTTTCCTGTGATTTATATAGAAGTTAAAGATATTCTCAATCTAAATTCTCTTCTTGAAAAGTCCCTTAAATTTATAGAGAAATATAAAACAATAAGTCTTTCATATTCAATACAGCACAAGCATGATATGGAAAATATTAAAAGATTTTATGAAAATGCTGGAAAAGATGTGATTCTTTCAAAAAAGAAGGGAACAAATGCTTATGAAGGCCATATAACTGGCTGTAATTATCAAGGATTAAAAGAAATCCAGGACAAAGTTGATTGTTTTATAATAATAGGAAACCAGTTCCATTCAATGGGTGCAACTCTTGCTGTTAAGAAACCAGTAATTCTTATTGATGTTTATAATAATGATGTTAGAACTATGGAAGGTTTAAGAGATAAAATCCTAAAGCAGAGAGTAATTTCAATTGAAAAACTTAAAGAAGCTAAAAATATTGGGATTATTATTGGCATGAAATGTGGGCAAAAATTTGGCTCTCCTGAAAAACTCATGAAAAAATTAAAAGAACAGGGAAAAAACGTTATAGCTATTACAATGGATGAATTAACTCCTGACAAAATAATGAATTTTTACAATATTGATGCTTTTGTAGAACTTGCCTGCCCAAGAATCGCTATAGATGATTTTGCAAATTACCCAAAACCAATATTAACAATGAGAGAAGCTCTTGTCGCCGTCGGTGAACTCTCTTGGGATGATATTTTAAATAAAGGGTTTATTTAGGGGTTGTTATTCCAATGCTCGGCGTGGGCGTTCTTAATCACAACAAACTTTAAAAAGGAAGAAAAAGATTGAAATTTATGAACTTAACTAAGATAACACTTAAAAGTGTAAAAGCAGATAAAAGTAAAGATTTCATTAGTGCACTTGAAAATCTTCCTGAAAGAACAATTCAGGGTGATACTCTTTCTATTGAAGCTTATCAACATCTAAATGGAACAATTATTTTACATATTATGTGTAATGAAAATGAATTTCATCAAACTAAATTTAATGCTCCTAACAATTCTAAAATTTTTGGAATAGACGAAAATAAACTTTGGTTTAATTATGATGGTCAAAGTTATAAGTTAAAAAAATACGTTTGTTGAATTTGCCATCCTTAATTTTTAGAAAGATTAATAAAGCCTTTTTTGGATTCTATAATGAAATGGCAGAAAAAACCCTGACTATAAAGAAAGATACTTTATGGAAATATTCAACATTTATTTTAGCAATACTTCTTGTGATTATAATTGCATCAAGTTTTTTAGGAATAAATATTACGGGAAAAACTATTTCTGAAACAGAAGCTGTAGATTCTGTTCGTGCATTTGTAAATTCACAAATAGATGGAGAATTAGAAATAGTTGAGGTTAATTTTAATGATGGTTTATATGAAGTAGTTTTCTTAATTAATGGGGAAAGGTCAAATCTTTATTTAACTAACGACGGGAAAAATATAATTCTCCCTCAAGGATTTTTCCCTTTGTCTCTTCTTGAACCTGAAGAAAAGGAAGAACCACAAAATACAAATTCAGACATTCCAAAATCAGATAAACCTGTTGTAGAACTTTTTGTCATGACTCATTGTCCTTATGGAACTCAAGCTGAAAAGGGTTTAATACCTGCAATAAAGGCTTTAGGCGACACTATTGATGCTCAAATAAGATTTGTTCATTATTTTATGCATGCTCCTGAAGAAGCTGAAACTTCAAGGCAAGTTTGTATCAGAGAAGAACAGCCAGATAAATTCTTAGATTATTTAATATGTTTTTTAGAGGATGGAGATTTTGAAAGATGTTTAATTGAAGTAGGAATTGATAAAACAAAATTAAATACCTGCATACAAAATAATGCTGAAGACTATTATGCTATTGATTCTAAATTAAGTCAAAATTATGGAGTTCAGGGAAGCCCTACATTGATTATTAATGGTAAAATAATAAACAGTGCGAGAGATTCTGCATCTTATCTTGATGTAATTTGCCAAGCGTTTAATCAAGCTCCTGAAGAATGCGAAGAACAATTATCTTCAACAACTCCAAGTCCTGGTTTTGGTTGGGGTGCAACTGGATCACCAACCAGTGCTACTTGTTAGATATTTCTCATAAAATTTTTAAATTGTGAATAGTTCATCTGATTATGAAATTCTCAAATAAAGAAAAAAAGGATTTATTTTTTGCTGGTCTTATGATATCATTAGCTTTTGCTATTCTTTTGTCTGGAGGATTAACTGGGATTTTAAGCCTTGGTTTTTATATTGTGTTTGTAATTGCTTTTTTCACTGCAGGAATTGGATTTCTTTTTCATGAATTAATGCATAAATATGTTGCACAGAGTTATGGTTTGTTTGCAGAATTTAAAGCATACTACAAAATGCTATGGCTGGCAATATTGCTCTCTTTCTTTGGTTTTATCATAGCTGCACCAGGAGCTGTTTACATCAGAGGAAATATAACTAAGGAAAAAAACGGAAAAATTTCTGTTGCAGGTCCTATAACTAACATCGTTCTTGGCGTTTTATTTTTAATCCTGCTTTTCGTTTTAAACTCAGAAGGAATTTTTAAAGCATTTCTCGGTTTTGGATTAACGATAAATTCCCTGCTTGCTGCATTTAATATGATTCCTGCTGTTCCTTTTGATGGCTCAAAAGTTATTGCCTGGAACAAAAAAGTCTATTATATAACCCTGATTTTAGCTATAAGTCTGTTTGCCTTGAGCTGGCTTGTTTAACCAAGAAAAACATAATCAAAAGGTTTAAAAGATATGCATTTTTTGGAATTTTATGACAGGAGAGATAATACAGCCACCTTTGTTTGAAACAGGGCCTTTTAGTATCAAATCGATTGCTGAAACTGAACTAAATAAACTAAGAGATCTTGGTAGAAATCGTATTGCTCTTGGTGTAACAAAAACCGGTTTAAGTCAAGGAGATCCTGAGGCTCTAAAATATATTTTTTACGGAATGCATAATTTAGAAATTCCTTTAGAAATATTAAGTATAGAAAATCCCGCAGAAATTTTGTCAAAGTATTTTGCTGCAGGCGGTTTAAAGAGAGGTAATGCGCACCGCAATCCAGATGCGAATATCCCAGGTGGTTTTTTGAGGTTAGTAAATTATATCAATTGGTGTTCTTATAACTCGTATTCTCATAATAACAGAGGATTTGTCAGTCTTGCACATAAGTTCAAAAAATGTTTTAATGATTCTTCTAAAAAACAAAGGGAAAGATTTGAGCTTTTAGAGCAAAGTATGGGAGAAGATGTGGGGAAAGAATTTGTTAGATCATTTTTTAGTCCATATAGATATTCAGATAAGGAAAATTCACTTATTTACGATTTTCATGATCCAGGAAATAAAAAAGATCGTGTTGGCATGATTTATAACAAACTTGAATCTTTAGGCAAGGAAGCTAAAAAATTGCTGTTATAAAGATTAATTCTTTATTTTCCCTTTCTTCAAACAATTCTTAACAGCGTCGAGAGAAAGGCATGCACACTTCTTTTTTAAAGGAGTTATTTCAATATCTAGAAGTTTCAAAAGGTCTTTATTTTTTAATTTAAGAACCTGCCAGGTTTTCATTCCTTTAATCATTTCTGTAAGCTCTGACGCAAAAATAATGCAGACAAGGCACCCTGCCCCGAAAAATCTTACGTCTTTTATAATTTCATTTTCAACTCTAAGATGAATCCACATTTCATCCCCACATATAGTGTTTGGTTCAGCATGTTCATGAGTTGGATTTTCCAGTTCTCCAAAGTTTTTTGGATTTCTCCATAATTCTAGAATTTTCTTATTATACAGACTTTTCTTTTTGTCCATTTTATTTTAAATTTTTCTTAAACCAATTTAAAGAAAGAGTTATTACTCTATCAAGATCTTCTTCTAATTTATGCTCAGCACCTTTAATAATCTCAAGTTTAGAAGTTTCTGAAAGATATTGCATTGCTTTTTTTGAATCTTCTAAAGGAACAGAATTATCTTCTGTTCCATGAATTATTAAAACAGGGCATTTAATTTTTGATAAAATTTCTTTTTGATTAATACTCTCTCTAACTTCAAAATATTCTTTTGATATCTTAAATACTTTTTCATCTTTATATTGGGTAGCAAATCCTTTTTCATCAAGCTCTTTTTTCATTTCTTTTTCAAATATGGATGGTCTTTTAGGGGCTGTTACTGGAGCAAATAAAACAAGGGCCTTAATATCTTGAGAATAACAAAAGATAGAAATTAAAGCACCTAAACTCTCACCTAATAAACCAATTTCACCATACCCTTTATCTCTCATAAATTTAATAGCAGATTTCAAATCATCAATTTGCCGATTTACACTTATTTGTGTTTCATAGCTATCTCCAGAACCTCCAAAATCAAATCTTAAAACAGCAAAATTTTCTTGTGATAAGGTTTGTGCTAATTTTATAAGGCGTGATCTGTCTTTATTTGCTGCAAAACCATGTGAAATAATTATGGCTTTATTTGAATGAGAAGGATACAGCACTCCGTTTAAATTCAATCCTTCAGAATTTTTAAAATTCACTTCTTCCATCATCCTAATTTAACCTCGATTTCTTTTAAAGTATCTATTAATTTATCTATTTCTTCAAAAGTATTGAATATTGAAAAACTTATTCTTGAGACCCCTTGCGGAATTCCAAGCTTTTTCATCAAGGGCATTGCGCAGCAATGTCCAGCTCTTACCACAATTCTTTTTTCATCCAGTAAAGCAGAAACATCATGCGGATGTATTTTTCCAAGGCTGAAAGAGATTATTCCTGCGCTTTTATTTGTCATAGGATTATAGATTTTTATTCCAGGAACTTCTTTTAGCTTTTCAAGAGCATAATTTGTCAGCTGTTTTTCCCAGTCAGCAATATTTTCCAAACCAATTTTTTCTAAATATCTGATTGCCTCTCCAAGCCCAATAGCTTCAGCTATATTTTGTGTTCCTGCTTCAAACTTCTCAGGAATATCTGCCCATTCTGAATTTTCCCATTCAACTCTTTTTATCATTCCTCCTCCAAAATTAAAAGGAGGCATTTTTTCAAGAATCTCTTTCTTTCCATAAAGAACCCCGATTCCTGTTGGTCCAAGCATCTTATGAGATGAAAATGCTAAAAAATCACATCCTATCCCTTTAACATTAATTTTTATGCTTGAAATGCTTTGTGCAGCATCAATTATAGTTATCGCACCATGCTCTTTTCCTAGTTTAACAATTTCATTTAGGGGGTTTATAGTGCCTAATACATTAGAGACATGTGTGACTGAGATAATTGCAGTTTTATCTGTCAATTTATCTCTTAAATCTTTGATATCAAGAGTAAAATCTTCTTTAATTCTAATTATTTTTAGCTTCATGTTGTTTCTTTTTGCAAGATATTGCCATGGGACTAAATTAGAATGATGCTCCATTTCTGTCAACACGATTTCATCTTTTTCTTTTGGAATAATTGATGAAAGTGTATAAGATAATAAATTAAGAGATTCTGTAGTATTCTTAGTAAAAATAATTTCTTCAGGAGTAGCATTTATGAAATCAGCAATTGTCTTCCTTGCATTATCATAATCTGCCATAGCTTTTTCAGCAAGAGTATAAAGTCCTCTTCCCACATTTGCATTATCTTTTTCATAAAAATCTGTCACAGCTTTTATCACTTGTTTGGGCTTTTGAGATGTTACAGCATTATCCAGGTAAATCATACCCTTATTATTCTTGAAAATAGGAAAATCTTTTCTTAACTTCTTTGCAATTTTATTGTTTATTTTCATTCTTTATAAGTTTATTAACTCTAACTAAGATTTCATCTATATCCTCCTCGCTAAAGCCATAAATATTTTTTATTGCTGCAAAGCTGTGTTTTCCTGCAAGTTGGCAACTCGCACACATCAAACCATATTCCATTAATATCTCTGCTACTCTTGGAGATTTTTTAAGAATTTCACTAATTAAAGTATCTTCTGTGATGATTCCTGTTTTCTGCCCTGTTGGAGATTTTACCATGTCATTTAAATTAGTTTATCAATTCTTTCAAATATTTTCTTACCTTTAAAAAGTGTTCGTTGATGTGTGGAAAATTAATGCTTAAGTCCCCCTGCGTTTTCCTTAACAAAAAATAAAAGCAAGATAGCTATAAGGAAAATTCCTGATATTTTTTGGGTTTTCATGAAACTTTCTAGAGTAATTGGATTTTAATATAGTTAATCTAGCCCTCTTTTTTCGTATAATTAATATTAAACTTGTCTATCCAGTTAAAAATATAAAACAAGATTCTTTTATAATTACATGCCCGGGTTGGACAATGGTGGTCCGCGTGGCTCGAACGCAGAACCAAGGTTCCGCACCTCCTGAAGAAAAAATCATTGGGTGTTAAGAATCATTCCGCATCTAAGGCTCTTGTCAAGGACCCACGTTTCTGAAAAGATATCCAGGTTCGATTCCTGGTCCGGGCGTAGGATTTTATTCTTAAAAATAGAAGGATTTAAATAAGTGGGCTCACTTAATATTTTATGACAAACATAACCCTTTCAATTGATGATAAAGTGTATAAAAGAATGAAAAAATATTCTGAGATAAAGTGGAGTGAATTCGTTAGAATGTGCATACAAAAGAGAATTAAAGAATTAGAGTCTATTCAGAATCATCCTAATAGCGAGAGTATTATGACTATGTTAGCTTCTGAAGAAGTTTTAAAAAAAGATTGGGATAATGAACTAGATGAGAG
>CAZZCD010000013.1:0-13182 GCA_964652735.1 Candidatus Woesearchaeota archaeon
GATAGAATATTTGCGAAATTGAGAAAAATCAAAAAATATCATAAAGTAATTTAATTGAATTTAAAATGGAAAAAGGGGAAAATTCTTTAGAAAAAGAAATAAAAGTTGTATCAAAAAAATTTCTAGAAGATTCAAAAGATAAAGAAATATTTTTGATTAGTCATTTTGATACTGATGGAATAGCTTCTGCTGCCATAATGATTCAGACTTTGAAAAAATTAGATAAAGGGTTTTCTGTGAAAATTGTGAAACGTCTAGAAGAAGAAATAATTTATGACCTACCAAAAAACAAACTCATTCTTTTCTTAGACCTTGCTTCAGGAAGTCTTGATTATATTAAGAAAGCCGGTCTAAAGAATGTTTTCATAATAGACCATCACGAAATTATTCAAAAAATACCAAAAAGCGTAACAATCTTAAATCCAATGCTTAGCAGTAAAGAAAAAATAAGCAGTGCAGGACTTGTATATTTATTTTGCAAAGAAATTAATTCTGAAAATAAAAGTTTGGCAAAGCTTGCTGTTTTAGGGATGATTGGAGATATAATGGAAGAGTCTATAGAAAAACTTGGAGAAATAGAAGAAGGAGATATAAAAAAGAAAAAAGGTATTCTTATCTATCCTTCAACAAGACCAATCAACAGGGCTCTTGAATATTGCTCGCAACCATATATTCCTGGAGTTACAGGTAATTTTGAAGGGGTTTTAGAACTTTTAAGAGAAGTTGGAATCGAACCTTCAAATGGACAATACAAGAATTTAATAGAATTAAATGACGAAGAAACAAAAAAACTTGTGACTGCAATAATGCTGAGAAATCCAAAAACAAAAAACAAAGACCTCATAGGAAATATTTTTCTTTTAAAATTTTTCAATAAACTAGAAGATGCTAGAGAATTAAGTGCCATGATTAATGCATGCTCAAGGCTTGGTGAAAGTGGCACAGCTTTGAGGTTTTGTATGGAAGTTTCTAATGCAAGAAAAGAAGCTGAAGCCATTCATATAAGATACAAGCAACACCTCTTCTCTGGACTTAAATTTGTTTCAAAGATAGAAAAAATCCAGGGTAAAGGTTTTGTAATTATCAACGCAGAAGATAACATAAAAGATACGATAATCGGAACAATCGCAAGCATTCTTTCAAAATCTCCTCTTTACGAAGAAGGCACAATTATAACAACCATGGCTTATTATGAAGATAAGATAAAGGTCTCGGTAAGAAATGTGGGAAGAAACGGAAGAAATGTCAGAGAACTCTTAGATTTAGTGATTAAAGAAACTGGTGGGGAAATTGGTGGTCATGAATTTGCTGCAGGATGCATGATAGCTAGAGATAAAGAAAAAAGTTTCATTAATCTTTTAAAGAAAAACCTTGAAATTGAGTTAGTGAAGATTTGAAAAAATAAATTAAAATAGAATTTTTAAGTTCAATAAGTAGGCTCGCTTTAAGAACTTCTATTTAGAACAATAAGCTAAATCTAGTAATTTCTTAAAATGTGGGATAGTTTTAAATCCTATGAACATATGTTTATTTTTAGTATGATAAAACTCCTCCTGTTTAGGAGTAGCAAAAAACCCCGATGGTAATAAAGTGCTACTATCTTTTAACAATGTGATAAATTCCTCTTTATCTACCAATCCTTTAGCAGTTGCATATATCAATCCAAAATATCCATGACTATTGTCTTCTGTCCAAACCCTAAAAGGGATTCCTTTCTCGTCTAATTTTTCCATTGCGTAAATACCGAATGGAAAATTCCTGCTGTAACCATCTACAGCTGTATGGGGTCCTCCATATTCTTTGATCTCTTTAGGTGTTGTTACTATCTCCAAACCACCGTATCCACCCAAAACTACATGTTTACCTTTTTCAATTAACTTAACGAATTTTTTTAGTGTTTTGGGAGGAAGACCCAATGGTTCTTTTTTGATTGGAATATTTTTTTCTTCACTTTCTTTTCTAATAGACTCGCTTATTTCTCTAGCCTTTTGGTAGTTTTGTACATATTTATCCAGATATGTTTTTGTTTTCTCAACTGGCATAAATCTACTGTCGCCCTCATAATTAAATTCTAAATCAAGGATAACATCATTGGGTGATTTTTCGCCTAAGCTCTTTTCGAACTCTGTGTAAGTCTGAGCAAGACGGATATCAATATTTCTATCGGATTTTAACTCTTCCTTTATTCTTTCAAATTCACGTTTAGGTATTTTGTCTTCTACGACTAATATTTCCAAAGGTTTTTTATTTTCCATTTTTATTTTCTCCTTAAATTTATTTATGAGATAATCGCAACAAATAATTATAAATAATTTTACCCTAACATATTAGGTCTTATAGAAGGCTTATAAATTCTGTTCAAGAATAAACGGCAACAACTTGATCTCAGCTTTTCTAAGATGCTCTTGCAATGTTGGCACAGAAATCTTCAGCTGTTTTGCAAGCTGTTGTAAACTAACTTTTTTTGGATAAGAATAATAACCTCTTTCACAAGCTAATTCAATAACTTTCTTTTGCTTATCAGAAAGTTTGGGCATTATTTGAGGAAAATAAACATCTACTAATTTTGCTTTTTCTAATTTTAACAATTCAAAATAATCCATATGCTTTTTTAATTTTGACATAAATTCTGTTAGTGGATTTCTATTCCATGAACCAATTTCCCAGTACTCAAAACCATCATAATGATTAATCACTGGTTTTAAGAACATAAGTTTTGGGTTATAATAAAGTTGGACATGCTCTCCACCCCTTGGAAGCTGAAAAAGATAAGAAAATTTATTGCCGCTTATTTCTAATTTCTTAACTCTTTTATCTTTTTTCAAATCTTTAAAAAATAGTTTTTTATTTTTATCTTCTCCTTTTATGAAATGAATTGCTGTAAGATAGGTATAACCTTTTTCCTTAAAAATTCCGCCAGAAGTCCCTGCAGGAAAAGCATAGGTAATCACATGAAATTTTTTACATCTTGGAACAATATGGCAATCTTTATGCATTAATTTTAATTTTAAAATCCACATATCTAACCTAATATATTAGGTATTAAATATTTTACTAAAATCTTTTCGCTCACCCACTTACCCGGGATTTTTCGGCTTCGCCGAACATTGTACTAAAATCTCGTCCCCATTTCATTTGAAGAAACTAACAAGAATTTAACGGCTCGAGTCTTACAGGCTCTCGACCCAAATTCCTCACTACATTCGGAACTTCCATTAATCGCGATGTAATCACAAGCTTTAAAACCACAATTTTTCTTGGTAAAATATGATTACAAATATCGAAGAAGGAGATGTTGTTTTATGTACTGTGGACAGGATAATTGGAACTAATGTATTTGTAAAAATAGAAGATAATGGGGAAGGGTGTATTGTTTTCAGTGAAGTTGCGCCAGGAAGAATCAGAAACATAAGAGATTACATCGTCCCAAGGAAAAAAATAGTTTGTAAGGTTTTAAGAATATCTGGAGATAGAATTGATTTATCTTTTAGGCGGGTAACTCAAAAAGAACAGAAAGAAGTCAAGGGAAGATATAAGCAAGAGAAAAGTTATGAAAAAATATTAAAAAGCGTGCTTGGTGAAGAACAAGGAAAAAAGATAATTAAAGAAATTTCAAAAAAGAATAAAATTTATGATTTTTTACAAAATGCAAAAGAAAACTCCAAAGAGCTTGAAAAATTAGTGGGCAAGGAAAATGTAAAAAAAATTATTGATATATTAAAAACCCAAAAACAAAAGAAAACCATTTTAAAAAAAGAGATTTCTTTGACAACTACAGAACCTAATGGTATTGAATTAATTAAGAATCTTCTTGAAATGATAAAGGGAGCAGGAGTAAAATATATTTCATCAGGAAAATATTCTTTAAAAAAAGAGTCAGAAGACATCAAAAAAGATGATCATGAACTCACAAATACACTTATAAAATTAGAAAAAGAGGCTAAGAAAAAGAAGGTAGAGTTTAGCATTATAAAGAAGTGAAAGTAATTCGTTTTTTTAATTAATATAAAGATTGCGTTTTCATAAAGTTTAAAAACGGTCTTTTTTATGAAAGATTATGAAAGATTCTTATGATCCAACAGCTAATTCTTTTAAAACTTATGTAGTAGCGATAATACTTGATACAAAGACAAAAAAAATACTCATTGGCTTATGCAAAAAAGATCCTAATTTTCCAGGACTTAACTGGGCTTTTCCTGCTGGAAGACCAAGTTATGATGAAGAATTAGAGGATCATTTAAAAAAACATGTGGGAGAAAGCACAGGATTGGATATTGAGAGTCTTGGAACAATATTTGCAAAAACATATCCTGAAAACAGAGAAGCTTTATCAATATATTATCTCTGTGAAGTGGTTGGCGGGAAAGAAAAAGCTGGAGGAGAGATGACCGAGCTAAAGTGGGTTGATCCAGAAGAACTAGAAGAACATTTTAAACCTTTTTCTCTCCATCAAAAGCTAAAAGAATATATTATGAATCTTAAATGAAATTAAGAAAATGTTCTAATGGTCATTATACACTGAAAGAAAAATGTCCAAGGTGTAAGGAAAAAACTAAAGACGCCCATTACAAGTTTGTTAGGATTAAAACTCAAAAATAGAATAAACCTCGGGGTTTTTATTTTTACTTCTTCTGTCCAAAACAACAAATATTTTATCCGGTATTTTCTTTATTATCTTTACAGCTTCTTCCAAGGAGTTTCCTGTAGTCACAACATCATCAATTAAAATATATCTATCTGGATAATCTCCTTTTAACTCTTTATCTTTTATCATAGAAAATTTTGAATCTTTTCTTTCTCTTGAAATCAATCTTGCAATAATTGCCCCGCCTGTCGCAATACCCACATAATGCTTACTAAAAGGAATCTTCTCTAATATTTGTTGGACACAATAATCATCTGTTAACATAGCATTAACATCATAAAAAATATTAGAAATTTTCCCGCTGTGTAATTTAAATTTTCCTTTCTTGACATATTTATTTGGAAATTTCATTTCAAACCAACTTCTCCTGCTTCTCATCCAATAAAGCAACACCGTACTCGCCGTCAAAGCCCGGCTTAACTTTTATTTTTCCTTCGCGGTTTTTTAAGATTAAATCAGCAAATTTTTCATTAAAATTTTTAATTAGTTTTTCTTTAGGAACTTTCAGAAGAATATTAAACTCATTTTCAAACTCTTTGATTAAGGAATTATAAATTTTCCAAGATTCTTTAGTTTGCATTCCAATATTTTTTGTAAGAGCAATTACTTCATGCAAGGGCAAAAGTTTGTAAAAAGGTTTTGAGTTTTTTGATTTAAATCCTTTAGGATATTTTGCAATTTCTTCTACCCTATAATCTACCCCAATAATCAAAGATTTTTTGCATACAGGACAAATCCCTTTAAGCTCCTTGGTTTTTTCAGGGCTGCATGAAAAGCTACAAAGCCTGTGTCCATCCCAGTGATATTTTCCATATTCAGGAGGAGTCTCTATTGTAGCTTTAATTCCTTGCCCTGTTCTTATTGCTTTTATTATGTTATCATAAGTTAATTCAGGAATTTCAAACATAGTGGCTTCCCTGCCAATTCTCCATGGCCAATGAGAATGCGCATCTGAAAAACTTACAATATTGACTTTTCCAGAAGCAATTTCTTCAAATCTCCACAACATCGCAGGATCAGCACTCATTCCAGATTCAACTGCACAAATTTTATCTGTCTGATCTTGAAAACATTCTTTTAAACTGTCAAATCCAGATTTGCTTCCATACAAACCAAACCAAGGAGTCATGCAATGGGCAGGAATTATTTCAATTTTATCATCAATTTTTTTAAGAGCCTCAACAAGCTCTACAGCTGTCATGCCAAAGATAGGTCGTCCATCATAATCAAGCCTGCCTTTGCTTCCTAAAAATTCTGTTATTTGGTCTGCAACTTCTGTATTTGGTGCAAAAACAAGGAGGTGAATAGCTCTTCTTTTTTCATCTTGAGAATACATCAAGCTTATTTCTGTCTGCAATAAAAAAGGAAAACCATTAGCAGTTCTTAAAATTCCATTTTCATCTTCACTAAGTTTTTCATCAATCTCTTTTCTCCATAAAGGATGCTGAAAATCCCCTGTACCGAGCAAATCAAGACCTTTAATTCTCGCATATTTTTCAAGATTTTCTATAGAAATATTTTTACTTGTTGCCCTGGCATGTTTTGAATGAATATGCAAATCAGCGATGACTTCCATCGTGTAAAAAACAGGTTAAAGTTTTTAAGTATTTAGTTGGTAATTCAGAACAAGAATTTATTTCTTTTTTGTTTTCATCTGCCAGAATATAAGTGCAATAATAATAACAGCAATCAAAATCCAAACCCATGCAGAAACTCCCCCTTCCTCTTCTGCTGCAGGTTGTTCTCCTTCAATTTCTCCTTCAGCAATCTTCTCAGAAATTGCAAAATAACTAAACCCACCTAATTCAACTTCATAATAATAATAAGTAGCATCTTCTCCTGTTGAAGTTGTTGTTAATTCATCCCATCGACTCGCTGTTTCATTATATTTAAACACAGCACTATCATTTTTTCCAAGTTCAACACCTGCAGCCCATGATCTTTCAACTCTAAATTCAACTGTTGCTTGTTCTAGGTCTTCACCAAAGTTTTCTGCATTGATATGGAGATATTGGTAAGTATTTCCTGTTTTTGCCACAGAAACTTCTGCAGGTTTTGTATCATGCTTTGTAACTGTAATTTTTACGTTTTGAACTTCATTTCTAACTCTGACCCTAATCTGTTTAACCCCAAGCTCAGAATCAAAGTCTTCCATTATTACAGGAACCCCTGGAGTTATTTGTGTCCATAACTGGGTTTTTTTAAGAGATTGTGTAGTTGTTCCACTTCCACTACTTTTTATCCCTCCTACCACATAACTTATTGTAGAAGTAACTGAGTTTGAAGCAGAATCTGTAACATTGCATGTTGTTGTGTAACTACCTGTATCAGATGTAGAAGGAGATGCTGTAAAGCTTATAGTAGGGCTCCCGTCGATATTATCTGTAGCTGTGCAAGTGCAAGTAATAGTTTCTGTTGCATATACGCTTGTAGGAGAACATGAAAAAGTTATTACTGGGTCAGTTGTATCAACATTCATATATAATACAGAAGTATTTGTTCCTTCTCGACCTAATAAATCAACTCCTGAAACTTTGAAAGAATAATTTCCTTCAGTAGTATTTACAAAAGTATATCCTGTTGCAGAATCATTTACTCCTTTTTCAAACCAACTTGTTCCTGTATCATTACTAATGTAAATACTATAATTTAATTCAATATCTCCCCCCGCTGTCCAATTAAGTGAAATAGTTCCATCTGCATCATAAGTAGCAGTTGAATTTAGATTAAAATCAAATGCTGTTGGAACAGCTGGAGCTGATGTATCAACATTCATATATAATACAGAAGAATTTATTCCCTCTGTAGCATTTAATATATACACTTCAGCGACTTTGAAAGAATAATTTCCTTCAGTAGTATTTACAAAAGTATATCCAGTTAAAGAATCATTCCATGCTTTTTTAAACCAACTTGTTCCTGAATCATTACTAATGTAAATAGAGAAGTTTGTCAAAGTTCCACCACTCCAATTAAATGTAAAAGTCCCATCTGCATCATAAGTAGCAGTTGAATTTAGATTAAAATCCAAATCTGAAGGGACAGATGTTGGTGCAGCCAAAACAAACCACAAGCCTAAAACTACGACTAACAAAGCAAAAATTCCATAACTAAAAAATCTTAAATTTCTATCCATCCTCTTTTTTATATAAGAAATTTAACATATATAAATGTTTTTTTTAGACCCCATCAACAACCCCTGCATCAGTCACATTAAACACAATCTCATTTTCAGGAAGGTTTGGTGAGTCAATCATCTTTGCTACACGGCTTCCTGCTTTTCCTCTTCTTAAATAAATTCTGTAAGTTGAGGCATGACCAACTATATGCCCTCCAATAGCAGTAGTAGGATCACCAAAAAGTTGTGCAGGATTTGCCATAACCTGGTTTGTTACATAAACAGCAAGATTATATGTTTCAGCAAGCTTCATAAGTTGGTGAATATATCTGTTAAGTCTTTGTTGTCTGTCTGCTAATTGCCCTCTTCCAGAATACTCTGCTCTAAAATGAGCTGTAAGAGAATCTATGATAAGAAGTTTGATTGGCTCCTTGTTTTTAATCATTTCTGAAATTTTATCAAGCAAAAGAATCTGATGATCAGAATTAAATGCACGGGCAACAAAAATATTTTTTAGAACTTTCTCAGGATTTGCACCAAGTTTTTCTGCAATTTGTTTTATTCTTGACGGTCTGAAAGTTCCTTCTGTATCAATAAAAACAGCTTTGCCATTAACCCCTCCTTTATCCAGAGGAAGTTGAACATTAACTGCAATAGTCAATCCAATCTGGGTTTTTCCAGAACCATAAGCCCCATAACACTCTGTAATAGCTTTACTTTCAATACCTCTGCCCCCAAGAAGATTATCAAGGTTTTTACTTCCTGTTGCAATATAATTTATGCTTTCTCTACTCTTTGCATATTCTGTGCCTTCAACAAAACCTAAATCAAGCATTTTTCTTGCAGCTTGTATTGCTTTTCTCGCAATAGCAGTACTTACTCCTGCAACCATAGAAAGGTCTGTAGGAGCCATAACAGCCAGACTCATTAAATCATAAATCCCTGCAGCTTCAAGCTTAGAAGACACTGCAGGACCTATCCCAGGAAGGTCAGTAAGCTTTGGCTCTTTATCCTCTTTGCTTTTAGAAACAGCTTCTTTAATTTGTTTAATATCATTTTTTACAGCCATAAATTTTAAAGATAATCCTGATTTATAAGGATTTATAGTCTAAATTACATATTGAAGAAATCTTATTAAATCGCTTAAACTTATTTCTCAAGCTCACTTATAACTTTATCCAGATCAGTTTCTTTTATACTCTCTATTATAATTTCAGGTGTATTAAAAAATGCGTTATTTCTGACATTGCCGGAAAAGATCATCTCTTTGCCCAAAAGCCCTTGTTTCTGCAAAGTCATTTTCTCAGCATCTTCTAAATCAACCAAGCCTAATTCCTTAATAACCTCGTGAAATAAAACAGCCCTTATAGAATTTGTTCCGTCATCAAGAACAAGATTTACAACTGCTCTTTTTTCAGGAACAATTTTTTCATGAGTTCCGCAGACAAAGGCTTCCCCTTCTTTATTAGCTTTTTTACCGCATTCAGGACATACATGAAAAAATCTTGGCTCAAAAAGCTGAACAATGAAAGCCCTCACACTTGCATTCTCTCCTTTATTAAAATCAGCTATGGTTTTCTCTTTAAAAACTTTCTCTGTAACAACTTCTTCCAAAACCTCTGGACTCACTTTTATCTCAGAAAAATTTCCCAAATGTAATTTACCATCCCTCATAGTAACATTAGAAATTTCAACACCAATACACTCTTTAATCTCTCCTTTTTCAATTAATTCTATGTGGTTTGTATCCCATAAAACCACCTTGATATTTGAAGAATCATCTGCTACCCAGAAATTAACTACTTTGGATTCATCACCTTTTTTTGTTGTAAATGTTCTGACTGGAAAAAGATTGATTACTTTTCCAACAATATTTATTCTTCTCATCCCTGGAAGAAGCTCATTTATTTTCAGTTTTTCATTTTCAAAAGAAATCCCTAATTCAGATGCAACAATCTGCGCAGCCCCTTCTTTACTTATAAATCCTGATAACTTTGACCTTTTTTCCTCAACTCTTTTCTCAACATCACTTTTTTCAATATCTGCTGATTTTGCAATCTTTTCAATAATCCTTTCATAATTTCCATAGGTCATTTATGAAGAAAAAGTCTTTTGTTTTTAAGTATTGTTATATCAAAAAACCAATATTTTATAAACATCCATTTTTAAGATAAAAATATGGCAGTTATGGCAGTAAAAATAAAAATAATGCCCAAATCCATTGAAACAGACTTAGTAAAAATGGAGGAAGAAGTAAAAGGAGTGATGGAGAGAAATAGTGTAAAAAATCCTAAGTTTGATGTACAACCAATAGCTTTTGGTCTTAAAACTTTGATTGTTTTATTTGGCTGGCCAGAAGAAAAAGAGTTTGAAAGATTTGAAAACAGTCTGATGAAAATTGAAGGTGTTAGTTCTATAGAAGTTATTGATATGAGAAGAGCAGTCGGGTGAAAAAATCGTTAATTATATTAATACTAATCTTTTATCAATAAAATGTTAACTCCTGAACAAACAGAAGACATAAAAAAACAGTTAATAAAACACATAGAAAAAGGCTTTCCAAAGGATAAACACGAATTTGCAAAGAAACAAATAGAAGATATGAATTCTGAACAACTTGAAGAATTTTTAAAAAGGAATAAATTAATGCAAACTCCACAATCAGCTTCGGCAGCCCAAAGCTGTGTCTTTTGTTCAATTGTTTCTGGAGAAATCAGTTCTCATAAAATCAATGAAAACAAAAGGGCAATAGCTATCCTTGAAATAAATCCTGTTTCAAAAGGACACACAATAATAATTCCAAAAGAACATTTATCTTCATCAGACAAAGTTCCTCAACTTGTTTTTTCCCTAGCAAAAAATGTTGCGAAAAGATTAAAAACAAAATTCAAACCAAAAAACATAGAAATTTCTTCTTCAAATTTATTCGGACATGAAATAGTAAATGTAATCCCTTTATATGGGGATGAAAACAAGATGGAAAAGCATGCTGCAAAACCTGAAGAACTTGCTGAATTGCAGAAAATTCTTATTAAAACTAAAAAAAGTATTCAAAAAATAAAGAAGATAAAAGCGACTTCTAAAAAATCAGAGAAAAACACGTGGTTACCAAATAGAATTCCATAGACCTATTTTCCAGATATAGATTAAAATTAAAAAACTGATTAAGAATACAGAAGAAAAAGGTATGCCATATCTTATTAAAATCATTTTATATTTTTTTCTTAATTGTTTTATTTCTTTTTTCTTTAGTCCGTCCCACGTCGCCTTTATTGTTTTCTTTCCCACCTTCATATTTTTATAGAGCCAATCTCCTTCTGTCAATTGGCTAGTTTTTATTTTTTTCACCATACAAGACTCATCAACTGCCTTTGCATAAATATACAAGTAAGGAAGAATAAATATTAAAATTCCTATAGCAAAAAATATACTTTCTGAAAATCCAAAAATCATAAGAACCAATCCCAAAAAAAGAACAGGGTATATTAGTTTCTTATTTTTTCTTAACTGAAAGCTGAATTCTTTTTTGAATTTTTTAAAATTTCTTAGGCTAAAATATAGGCCCATAAATATGCCATAAATTGCCCCTACAAATAAAAATATAAAGAAAAAACAGGTAAAAATTTTTAGATTAACAGAAAAAATCTTTGAAAACGGAAGTACTGCTCCTAAAGCAATCATAAGTTTTGCATCTCCTCCTGCAAAAAACTTTCCATAATAAAGAAGATTAGCTAAAACAAAGAAAATCCCTAGACCAATAAGTCCTTGATAAAAAAATCCAAAACTTTCTGAAAACAAAGAATAAAAAAATCTAAATCCTAAGGCAAAAATTATAAGAGAAAAATTAAGCCAGTTTGCAATTTCCCTGGTTCTTAAATCCTGAAAAGTTGCAAAAGCTATCCAAACAAGTGCTAAAACAATCAAAAAAATTATTTCAAAACTAAAATAACTCATGAATAAATAAATAATAAGTCATTTAAAAAACTGCTTTTATTTCTTTCCCATACCTTTCCTTACTCTTTCTCTTCCACCTTTTTTATAAGGATGTTTTTTCTTTTCTTTTTTCTTGTGTTTTTTTTTCTTTCTTTTTTCTGAAAAAACATAATTAGACATGAACAAATAAGAAGTCTTGGATTTAAATAAATTTTGAATAAATCAAGGAGAACAAGTTATTGCAGGACACTCTTCAATTCCATAAGCTGGATAGGCAGTCTTATTAAGTTCAAAACAAGTTTTATCTTCCAGCTTTACTCCATCTGCTTTCAAAGTTCTATTTTGACTACAAAAGCTATAAGTATTCACTGTAGCACAAGCAGAAACACAAGATGATTTTATTGTTTCAACATTGTTTGTCTTTATAAAGGGTGCAATTTTATCCCATCCTAATGTAAACCCTACTATAAGGATAATTAAAATAACCACTCCAAGGATAATTAAAATAATTGCGTTTGTACTTAATCCTTGCCCTCTTTTATTTTCCATACTAAATTTAAGGTTATTTTGTTTAAGAATGTTTTTATTTATATTTATTTAGGCAGATTATATCTAACTAATAAAGACCCGTCTTCTATAATTATATATTTTACCTGAAAATCGTCTTTTTGTATATTAAAAAGTTCTTCTATTTCGTCCTGAGTAAACTCAAGGTTTTTATTATAAAAAGAAATTTTTTCTTTTGTAACCAACACTCTTTCTATAACACTTATAGAACTAAAACTATTCTTGACGCCTCTGTCTGAAAAATAAAAACTAAGAATTGCAAGAATACAGATTGCTAAAATCCCAATTACAAGAATTATTATGGGAATATCCCCGCGTTTGTTTTTTAATAAATTTTTTATCATTTTTTTAATAGTTAAGGTTTATGAGTTAAAATCATTTCAACATATTTATTTTCCTCGCCCCCCCATACAAATTTACCTTCACTTAATTTAACTATTTGCCTTACATGAGGAGAAGATATATCAGTCGCTAAATAACCTCCTGTCTTTGTTATGTGCCCTGGATCATCTCCAAAAAAAACATTTGAAGTATATATTGGAAATACAGGTATAGATGATGTTCCAACCCACACATTAGAATATTCTTCTTTGTAAAACTCATCAAAAATCCTTAAGGCAAGATTTCCATTAAATTCATTTAGATTTTCGTCATCTTTTAATTGCTCATAAACTGTTTTGTCTTCAGTGTCTTTTGTTAAAAGATATGCAAAAAAAGATTTTGAAGCAAGAATATCGTCTTGTTTTGGAAAATCAACTTTTTTGCTTCCGCCTAGATCAGAAGTTGCTATAAAAATTGAAATAATCAAAATCACAATTATAATTATTGTAGCAACTATCCATGTTATTGTCTCACCCATTTGGCCTGATTTTTTATTGAACATTTTTATCTGTTTTTCTAATAATAGATAAAATATTTA
>CAZZCD010000014.1:0-12040 GCA_964652735.1 Candidatus Woesearchaeota archaeon
ATACTATATGGATCCCCCCTATGATAAATAAAACAAAGCCTTCCATCTTCTAATTTCTGATGGGCTGGGCGATTATCTATTAACGAAAGCCATTCCCAAATTTTATTCATCTGTTCTTTATTCATAATAATCTTCATAATTTTTAATTTTTAAATATTATTATATTCTAGCTTCTATTTTAGATTTTGGTGCGTTTTATTTTATAAACTTTTATTATATCTCAATCCAAAACCCTAAACTAAAAGATTT
This sequence comes from Candidatus Woesearchaeota archaeon, assembly GCA_964652735.1. Taxonomy (GTDB): domain Archaea; phylum Nanobdellota; class Nanobdellia; order Pacearchaeales; family GW2011-AR1; genus ASMP01. The sequence continues at coordinate 250 of CAZZCD010000014.1, forward strand.
TAAACATTAAAGTTTGATTATATCTTATGGGGAGAACTATAGGTGTAGTAAGCTTAAAAGGAGGTGTTGGAAAAACAAGCGTTGTTACGTCTTTAGGTTCTGCACTCTCAGAATTTGGAAAAAAAGTTCTTTTAATTGATGGAAATCTTTCTTCTCCAAGTCTTGGCCTTCACCTTAATATAATAGATCCAGAAAAAACTCTTCATCATGTTCTTAATAGAACAGCAAATACAAAAGAAGCAATTTATGAGTATAAGAAGGGATACAATATAATGCCTGCCTCTATTTTTGAGAAAATAGAAGTTAGCCCACTAAAACTAAAAGACAAAATTAAAGGTTTGAAAAGATCTTATGATATTATTTTAATTGATTCATCCCCTTCATTAAATGAGGAAACTCTTGCAGTTATGTTGGCATCTGATGAAATCTTTGTTGTTACAACACCTGACCACCCTACATTAAGCGCGACAATTAAAGCTATAAAGCTTGCAAAGCAAAGAGGAACACCAATATCTGGATTAATTCTTAACAAAGTTCATAATAAGAATTTTGAAATTTCTTTGAAAGATATTGAAGAAACTTTGGAAATACCAATACTTGCAGTTATTCCTTATCATGTAAATGTTCTAAGATCTCTTTCAAATATGGAGCCTTACACAAGTCATAAGCCAAAATCAAAAGGAAGCACAGAATATAAAAAATTAGCAGGTGTTTTAATTGGTCAAAAATACAAACCGACCAAACTAAAGAGAATTTTTGGATGGGTCAATCCAAAGAAACAAGAGATTAACAGAGAGATTTTTTATAAGAGGGTTTTTAAAAAATAAATAGCCCTGCCAGGATTCGAACCTGGGTCCCGAGCTCCAAGGGCTCGTATACTTGACCGCTGTACTACAGGGCTGTAAGACAACCAATGTTTTCTTACCAACTTTCCTTTAAGTTTCTGCTCATGGCTGATAAAAATAAAACATAGAATTGATTTATAAGGGTTTCTAATACTTACCTTTATATCTCCCTCTTTTTTCCACCTTGTTTAATCTTTCTAGAACAATTTTATGGTCTTTTGAAATTGAATATCCCTTAAGAACTTCTCTGAAAAGATCTTCCCAGTTCTTGAAATGTTTTGCTTCGAGAGCCTGCTTGAGAAGATGAATATCAACTGCCTTATCTTCAAACTTATGACTGATAAATCCAAGGCCAAAATCTATGAAATAGATTTTATCATCTTTAAGAATCATATTACTCGTTGTTAAATCTCCATGAATTATATCTGCATCATGAAGTTTTGCAGTACTTTCTCCGATTAGTTTACAGACCTCTTTTTGTTTTTTTAGTGGAAATTTATCAAGATAATCAGAGAGTTTTTTTCCGTTTATGAATTCCATAATAATCTTTTTTGTTTTTTGATCAACTTTTATTATTTCAGGTATAGAAATCAATTTAGAGGCTTTTGTAAGAAGCTTTGCTTCTGAACGAGTTCTTCGTCTTCGAATTTTATCATCAATTTCAAAAATTCTATAGGATTTTTTCACTCTTTTTTTAATAATATTATCTTTTTCTTGAAGAATTATTGCTTCTGCTCCTTGCTGAATTATTTTTGGCTTCATTTTTCTTTCCAAAATAAAGCTATAGCTAAGCCTAAAAGTGTACCGATGTCAACAACCATGCAATATTGGCAGCATGCTTTGATCACAATTAATTGTAGATAAATAAAATAAAGTGCAAAGACAGATCCGATAATTAATCCGATTAAAATTAGTTGTTTTTTATATTTTTTTGGTTTCAGGATATGATATATTGTAAGGATTATTAAAATCGAAAATGCAATCAGCCCGAAATAACAATTTTTTATCCCGATTGTTCCTGCATATTTAGATGTATTTATAATGTAACAACCTGTTTCACTTCCTCCACAAGCTTCTTCTGGCGGAATAAAAGAAAGTATTGCAGAAGCTATAAAGCATAAGATAAAAACTATAAGCAGTACGATGTATTTTTGTTGCACGATTTTTTGGCTCATTTTTTCTTTTTTAATTTGTTTTTTATAAAACTCTCAAATTCTCTACCGAACCATGTGAATCTTAAAAGTATTTCCAAAAATAAATAGATTATTATTATCCTTAAAATTAAGTGAGGATACCATTTAGTTATATAAAAAATTATCTCAAATATAACAGAGGCCCCTAATATAGCTAAGAGGAATATCCCAATGAATATTCTTATTATTCTCCACGATTTTTTTTTAATTTTCATCCTAAAACCTCATTTTTTTCCCGAATTTTTTAGCGAGTTTTTGTAATTGTTTTTGGCTTAATCCCTGAGACATATCCATATCACCACCAGATTTCATCATATCATTCAAAAGTTTGTATTGTTTAAGAAGAGAACGAATATCACTGTTATGAACTCCTGCCCCTTTTGCAACCCTTGAAATTCTAGAGGTTTGTTTTTCTAGCAATTCTGGATTTTCCTTTTCTTCCTTGGTCATGGATTTTATTATGTGTTCCCACTTGCTGATTTTTGCTTCTTGATTTTCTATAAGATTTTCAGGAATCTTTCCTTCTACTTTTGAAAAACCTGGAATCATTGATTTTATTTTGTCAAAACCACCTATAGAACCCATTGATTTTACCTGCTCTATAACATCTTCAAGAGAGATATTTCCTTCCTTAAGGCTTTTCTGAATTTTTTTCTGTTTGCTTTCATCTGTTACAGATTTTATTTTTTCAATTAAAGTTTGAAGATCTCCCATACCAAGGAGCCGTGATAAGAAAGATTTTGGATTAAACTCTTCTATGTCGTTTATTTTTTCTCCTGTTGTTATAAAATAAACCGGGGCTTTTGTTTCAGCGCAAGCAGTTAATGCACCTCCTCCTCTTGCTGTAGAATCCATTCTTGTAATTATCACTCCTAAAATATCAACAGATTCTTTGAACTCCCGGGATTGTTTTTTCGCTGCCTGGCCTATGTCTGCAGGCATCACAAGAATTGTTTCTGTTGGTTTTATTTCTTTATCGAGAGATTTTATTTCTTTTATCAAAGATTTATCAAAAGTATGCCTTCCTGCAGTATCTATAAGAACAACATTGTACTCTTTGAGATCTTTTTTATATTTTTTCCATATCTTCACAGGATTTTTTTCTTTAGTATCTATAAAATAAGAAAGTTTGTGTTTTTCTGCCAGCTGTTGCAGTTGTTCTGGAGCAGCTGGTCTGTGGGTATCAAGACCAACAAGAGCAACTTTATTCCCTCTTTTGAAAAAATAATTTCCAAGTTTTGCAATCGTTGTTGTTTTCCCTGCACCATAAAGTCCTAAAAACATTATCCTATTCTGTTCTTTCTTTCCTTTTTTCAGTTTTAGTTGTTTATACTCTCCAAGTATAGCTGTCAACTCATCATGCAAGAGCTTAATAATATGTTCTTTCTTTTCAATTCCTTTAATCCTCTCATCAAGAGCAGATTTTCTTAGTTTATTACTTAATTCTTTCACAAGTACGATATTCACATCTGCTTCAATTAATGCTCTCTGTAAATCTTTGATAATTGAATCTACAAGGTTTTTATCAAGAAATATAGCATTAGCTATTTTATCTGTTGCTTTTCTCAAAACCTCTCCAAGTTTTTCAAGCATGTTTTAAAGAAGGAAATTTAGAGTTAATAAATTTTGGGTTTATAAAAATTTATAAAGATTACTCTGTTATAATGAATATGGGCAAATCACTTAGGGAGCCAATTATAGCTGATAAGGGTCTTGCAAAATATGTTGGAGATACAAATTTTAGAATTAAAATAGCAAAGGAAGATTCTGTAATAGGAACTTTAATGAGATTTGATAATCCTGAAACATGTTATGCTCTTAAGGCAAAAAAAGGGAGAATAGTTCCTTTAATTAGGGGAGAAACCCGTGTTGTTATTCAACCTTCTCAAAAGTCATTAGATGCAGGAAGAGATGCAGTTTATATCTATAGTTATTACCTTCCTATAAAAGATTGATTTCACAACCCCAACTCTTTCAGAAATTTCTTTTTGTTGAAGACCTCAATCTTACTGTATTCCTGGCCGGTTCCGAGGAAAAGAATTGGTTTTTTTGTGATATAGCCAACTGAAAGCGCTGTGCCGCCTCTTTCATCAACATCTGCTTTTGTTAAAACAATTCCATCAATTCCTATTGCCCAATTAAACGACTTGGCTTGTTCTATAGAATCATTTCCAGTTATTGATTCTCCTACAAATAGTTTTAAATCAGGTTTGCAAACCTTTGAAATTTTTTCTATTTCTTTAAGAAGATTTTTTGATGTATGCATTCTCCCGGCAGTGTCGATCAAAACACAATTTATAAAGTTCTTTTTTGCATAACTTATCGCATCAAAACCAACTGCAGCAGGATCTGTGCCATATGATTGAGAAATAACTTTAACCCCAATTCTTTCTCCATGTTTTTCAAGCTGTTCTATACCTGCTGCACGGAAAGTATCTGCTGCAGCAAGGACGCAAGACAACCCTTTTTTCTTTAAAAAATCTGTAATCTTTGCAATTGTCGTTGTTTTCCCTGTTCCATTAATCCCTGCAAAAAGAATCACATAAGGCTCTTTTGACTGATCTACAGTTTTTTCTTTTATTTTTTCTATAATATCAAAAGGCTCCACAAGGATATTTTCAATTATTTTTTTTAAGGTGTCCTTTATCTCAGATTCTACTTCTTTTTTCAAAAGTTTTTTTCCAATTATCTCTTCCTTAAGTTCTTCAATTACTTTATCAGCAACTTCAAAGGCAACGTTATTTTCTAGAAGAAGCATTCTTAATTCTTCATTGTAAATTTCAAATTCTTTTTCTGAGATTTTTATCTTATCTATTTTATCACTTATTTTTTTGAAAAATCCTGAATCTTTCTCAGGCTTTACAAGTATCTTTTTCACTTCTGTTTTCTTTTCTTCTTTCCCTTCTCTGGGTTCTTCCTTCTCTTTAGAGATTTTTTTCGCCCAGTTCCCTATTTTTTCTTTTAAAAATTTGAACATGTTCTATATAATTCTAAAAGATTTATAATATTAACTAATACCTTATTTAATGGAATATAAATTTTTATAAACAAATATCTCTTATTAATTCTATGAAAGCAAATATAAAATTTTCAATCATTTGCTATAAGAGGCATATCAAATGAAAGGCATATTAGTTATTCTTGACGGTATTGGAGATCTTCCTTGCAGACAGCTTGACAACAAAACTCCTTTAGAAGCAGCAGAAACACCTAACCTCGATTTTTTAGCTACAAGAGGGGAGATGGGATGTATGTATCCTGTAAAGCCAGGATTTATTCCTGAATCTGACGAAGCAATTATTTCTATTTTTGGGAATGAACTTATTGATAGTACTCGGGGACAACTTGAAGCAAGAGGAACAGATATAAAACTTACAAGAGGAGATCTTGCTTTAAGAGCTAATTTTGCAACAATAGATTCTTTAGAAGAAGGAAATATTAATGATAGAAGAGCTGGAAGAACGCTTACAACAGCAGAAGCAGAAGAACTTGCTAAGGCCCTAAACAAAATAAAAATTCCATGTAAGTTTGTTTTTAAACCAACAATTCAACATAGGGGGGTTTTGGTTCTTAGAGGAGGATTTTCAGACAATATTATTGGGAATGATTCAACTTATTCTCAGGGAAAAGCAAAAGCAGCAGAAAAAATAAGAACTTTTGAAGCCTTGGATGATGATGAAAATACACAATATACAGCAAACATACTTAAGGAATTTGTTAACAAAGCTTTCGAGGTTCTTGATAATCATCCTGTTAATAAAGAAAGAAAAAGAAAAGGGTTGTTGCCATCGAATTATCTTCTTCTAAGGGGTGCAGGGATTGAGCCTCCTAAATTAAAATTCTATAAAAAATGGCTTTCTGTAGCATATATGCCTTTAGAAATAGGTTTTTCAAAGGTTAGTGGAATGAATGTTTTCTCTTTTGATTATCCAAGACTGAAAAGTCTTGATTCATATGAGAATCTTCGCGACGGTCTTAAAAAAGCCTGCAGTTTTTCAATTAAGGTTTTAAAGAAAAATTACAAAAATGCTGATTACGCATATATACATATAAAAGAAACAGATCTTCCAGGACATGACAACAAACCTATTGAGAAAAAGCTTATGATTGAGCACATAGATAAAACTTTATTTAAATTTTTAAAAGAATTTGCACCTCCAAAAAAAATAAAAGTTGTTGTTACAGCAGATCATTCAACCCCTTCAAAACTTAAAGCACATTCTTCAGATCCTGTACCTGTTTTATTTTATAATGCCAAGCCTCCAAAACCAAAAAGAAGGATTACAGCTTTCCTTAAAACAGCAAGTCAGAAAATACCTATTCATTTAAGAAAAAATACTGAAGAAAAAGCAAAAGGGGAAAAATTTTGTGAGAAGAATGCGAGAAAAGGTAATTTAGGGATGATTATGGGCAAAGAATTATTGGAAAAAGTTGGATTTTTAAGATAATCTATTATGTTTGATTATAGCAATGATTAAAAATCTCCCACTGTTTATATTTTTATGATAACTTATAGTGATCTTTATGAAACTGCGAGAAAAGAAAGATATTCTGAGCAATTGCAACCTTTACAAAAGAATTTTATTACAGAAGTGGCAGAATATCTTAAGGAAAAAAAACAACTTTCTCTGAAAGAGGATGATGTTTTTTCAGATATGATTGTAAAGACAAAAAAACAGCTGGAAAATGCAACAACTCTTTTTAGGGAACTTATGATACGTCGGAGAAAAAAGATACTTAACTTGGTTTTGATTGCAGCTGAAACCGGAATTTCAAAACAAGATTTTGAAAATATGCTTTCTTTTGAGAAATCTTTATTTGAAGAGCTAATAAAAAATATAGAAAATTCTGACAAAAAAATTAATGAGCTTTTGAATGGGAAAAAGATTGAGATTTTAAAAAATGAGTTGGTTGTTTTTAAGACAGATGTTGAGGAATTCTTAGACATAGAAGGGGAAAAAATAGGACCTTTTCAAAAAGGTCAGATTGCAAACATTTCAAAAGAAATTGCAAAGATTCTTATTGAAGACGGCAAGGCTGAGGTGATGGAAAAATAAAAATAGATAAATTTATTAATAATTTCTTATGTCTTTCTGTATGAATATTATAAGTAGAACAATAACAGGAATAGCCTTAATTATTTTAGGAATAATTTTAATATCTGTTTCTATTAATGAGTCTTGGGTTTTGATTTATGGAATCCCAATTATCTTAATTGGATTTTTCATCCTCTTTAATAAAAAAGAAGATAAAATTGAATCAAGGAAGGACGTGAAAGGGAGTAAAGATGAAAATAAAAATAAATGAAAATAAATGTATTGGATGTGGTGCTTGTGAATCAATTTGTCCCAACGGTTTTGAAATGATAAATGGAAAAGCAAAAATAAAAGATGAAAATGCAAAATGCATCAATGAGGCAGTTTTAGTTTGTCCAGAACAGGCAATTATTAATGATAAAGTTAAGGAATCAAAAAATGGAAATTTATGATGTAATAATTATTGGAGCAGGACCAGCTGGTTTAACTGCAGCTGTTTATGCTGGGAGATATTTGCTCAACACCATAGTTATTGGAGTAACACCTGGAGGAACCATGACAGAAGCACATAAAGTTTGCAACTTTCCTTCTTACAAGAGTATTTCTGGTATTGAATTAATGCAAAAAATAATAGAACAAGTAAGGGATTTGGGGATTGATATCAAACAAGAAGAAGTTAAAGAAATTAAAATCCAAGAAAATCAGAAATTTTCTGGACTCCAAAAATCTAAAACGATTTTTGCGGAAAATAAAATTTTTGAAGTCAAAACAAATAATTCAACCTATAAAACTAAGAAAATTATTTTAGCCATTGGAAGAAAAAAGGAAAAATTAAATGTTAAGGGAGAAGAGAAATTTTTAGGTAAGGGGGTTAGTTATTGCACGATTTGTGATGCTTCTTTTTTCAAAAATAAAATTGTTGCTGTTATTGGAGGAAGCAACGCTGCCTTGACATCAGCTTTATTATTAGCTGAAAATGCTAAGAAAGTTTATTTGATTTACAGAAAAGGAAAATTTTTCAGAGCAGAACCTTTTTGGATAAAACAAGTTGAAAAGAATAAAAAAATTAAAACTATGTTTAATTCTAATGTTAAAGAAATTTATGGAGATGAAAAAGTTAAAGGAGTTAAACTTAATAATGAAAAGGACATTGAAGTTAGTGGGATTTTCATTGAAATAGGTTCTATTCCCAATAAAGAATTTCCAAAGCAATTAAATTTAGAAACAGAAGAAAGTTATATAAAAATTAATAAGAAACAAGAAACATCTATAAAAGGAATTTATGCAGCAGGAGATATAACAAATAATTCTTTAAAACAAATGATAACAGCTTGTGGAGAAGGAGCAATAGCAGCTACTTCTGCTTATGAAGAAATTAAATTAAGAAAGGACGTGAAAGGAGGTAAAAGAAATGACTAAAGAAATAATCGTTACTACAAGTAATGAAGTTCCTGGAAAAAAAGTTGTGAAGATTCTTGGGGTTGTTAGAGGAAATACTGTTCGTGCAAGGAATATTGGAAGAGATATTGGTGCAGGATTAAAAAATCTTGTTGGAGGAGAGGTTAAGACTTATACAGAGATGACGATTCATTCAAGAGATGAAGCGTTTAATAGAATGGTTAACGAGGCTGTTAAGCTTAAAGCAGATGCAATTATAGGGATGAAATTTATGACGTCCATGATAATGCAAGGAGCTTCTGAAATGTTAGCTTATGGGACTGCTGTGAAATTAAAATAATTCTTATTGAAGACGGAAAGGTAGAGGTTGTGGAGAAGTGATTCTATTATGAATATATATGCAAAATAGAAACATTTAAATAGTATAATGAATGTATATTCATAACTAAAACTAGTCTAAAAAAGACAGGAGGAAATTAAAATGCCTAGAGGAGATGGAACTGGTCCAGCAGGTCAAGGACCAATGACTGGAAGAGGAATGGGTTATTGTGCAGGTTTTAATGTGCCTGGCTTTATGAATTTTGGATCTGGCAGAGGATTTGGTTGGAGAAGGAGAATGCCTATTCAGCAACAAGTAGTCCCAGTTCAACAAATTCAGCCACAAGTAATAACTGAGAAACAAGAAAAAGAAATGCTTGAACAAGAGTTAGAATTAATAAAGCAAGAGATGGACGAAATACAGAAAAGATTAAAAGAATTAAAATAATTAATAAATAATGCCAAGACCAAGGAGAGTTAGAAGGATTTTTTTTGAGCCAAGAACAGATTATTTTAAGCCAGTAGGGGTTATGCTACGTATGTTGCAAGAAAATATTATAACAAGAGATGAATTAGAAGCAATAAGATTGATTGATTATGAAAAAATAGAACAAGAAAAAGCAGGCAAAAAAATGAAAATTTCTCAACCAACATTATCAAGATTATTAACTTCTGCAAGAAAAAAAATAGCAGATGCTTTAATTAATGGAAAAGCAATTAAAATACAAGGAGGTGTTTTTAAAATGGTTCAACCAAGAGGAAGAGGTTTAGGACGTGGTAGAGGACAAGGATTAGAAGCTGGTGGTAGAGGAAGAATGGGTGGAATTGCAGCAGGGCCTGGAGGAGAGTGTATTTGTCCGAATTGCAAATATAGAGAGCCCCAAGTTAGAGGGAGCCCTTGTATGAACAAGAAATGTCCTAAGTGTGGAACAAAAATGACCAGAGGATAATTAAATAAATTTATTCGGATTTTGAAAATATGAAAAAACAAGTAAAAGAATCAATATACAAAGCCGGAAAAAGTTTAGGGAAAATGTTCCCTATTATTTTAGGAACAATTTTACTGATTAGTTTAATCTCTGCTTTAGTACCTCAATCTTTTTATTCAAGAATTTTTACAGGAAATAATTTTCTTGACCCTTTTATTGGGAGTTTAATTGGAAGCATTTCTGCAGGTATGCCTCTTATTAGTTATATCCTTGGAGGAGAATTATTAAATCAGGGAATAAATTTACTTGCAGTCACAGCTTTTTTAGTTGCATGGGTTACAGTTGGCATTGTTCAATTACCTGCAGAAATAATGATATTAGGAAAGAAATTTGCCATCTTTAGAAATCTTAGCGCATTTGTTCTGTCTATGATAGTTGCTATGATTACAATTTTAATTTTTAATTTAATATGAAAATAAAAAAAATTTCAGGAAGAGTGTATTTTCTTTTAATTGTAATTTTGATCTATTTATTTTTGCTTTTTTTTAAACTAGATTCTTTTGTTTCTGCTTCCTTATTCTTTTTGAATATTCTGAAAAAGATTATTCCAATATTGTTCTTGGTTTTTATTTTAATGTCTTTAGTAAATTATTTTTTTACACCAAGAGTTATTTCAAAATATTTCAAGAAAAAAGGAATTAAAAAATGGCTTTTTGTTATTATTGGAGGAATTTTATCTACAGGGGCAATTTATGTTTGGTATCCTTTACTTGCTGAATTAAAAGACAAAGGATTAAGTTACGGGCTTATTGCCTGTTTTCTTTATAATAGAGCAATTAAAATTCCCATGGTGCCCCTAATGATTTTTTATTTCTCATTAAAATATGTTTTAATATTATGTTTTATTTTAATTTTAGCATCTGTTGTTCAGGGATTAATAATAAATAAATTAATAGAGGATAAAAAATGAAGATTGCAATAGCATCAGAAGAAAAAACAAAGAAAGGCAAAGTTAGTTTGAGAGGCGGAAGAGCACCTTTTTATTTGATTTTTGAAGATAAAAAGCTTGTTGAGGTGATAAAAAATCCATTTGCTATTGGGGGTGGTGGAGCTGGTTGGTCAGTAGCATATATGTTAGCAAATAAAAAAATTGATTTAGTTGTTGCCGGCAGATTAGGTCCTAATATGGAATTTGCTTTGAAAGAAAAAGGACTGAAATTTAAAGAAGTTTCTGGGAGAGTTAAAGAAAGTATCAAAGAATTAAGTAATTTTTATTAAAAAGCCTGTGGAGGGAGTTTATTAAACCCTAAAGATTTAAATAATCTAGATTTATAGAATAGTTACACTTCCGACGCTCTAAAAATGATAAATAAGATTTCTGCATTATTAAGAGAGAACAAAGTATATCACAAAATAGAAAAATGTACCATAGTAACAAGAAGAAGCAAAACAAAAATTCCTAAAATAAACGCAGATATTATGTATCTTTTGGGTGTAATTGAAGGAGATGGTTCATTAACCAAAACTAAAAGAAAAAGAGGAGGGTATCATTATTTAATAAGAATTTATTCTGGAGAAGAAAAGTATTTATTTATTATAAACCAACTTTTTAGAAAATACTTTTTAATTAATAGTTATATAAAGAGGGATTTGAGAAAGAAAAACGCTTTCTGGTTAGAAGTAAAAAATGCACCTTTCTTTTTCTATCTTAGTTTTTTAGGGATAAATCATGGAAAGAAGATGGAAAGAAAAATTCCTAAATTTGCTAAAAAGAATAAAAATTATCTTAAAAATTATCTTGCAGGATTGATTGATACAGATGGTTCAGTTTATAACAAAAGAATCCAATTAAAACAAAAAAGTAAAATACTGGTGGTTGATATAAAAAAAGAGCTAGAGAAGATGAGATTAAATCCCTCAGAAGTAAAAATAAATTATACTAATTATATCCCATTTTATTATATAAGATTTGATAATAAATTACCTTTAAGATTAAAAAAAGCTTTTAAATGAAAATAATTTCCTAATTTTAAGCCTGTGTAGCTCAGTGGTAGAGCGGCGCACTTGTAATG
>CAZZCD010000015.1:0-4769 GCA_964652735.1 Candidatus Woesearchaeota archaeon
TCGCTGTCGGCTCTACCTATCCTGCGCGTGCAGAAGCGTGCAAGGGTGTCGGAGTTCACGCATTAAAAGGTATCGTTAGCTGGGTTAAGAACGTCGCGAGACAGTTTGTATGATATCTACTAGGTGTGTTGTTGTCTGAGTGGAACAATCTTGTAGTACGAAAGGAACCAGGATTGGGTGCCTCTGGTGAGCAGTTGTCATATGGCAGGCTGCATAGCTACGCACTGTACGGATAAGAGCTGAATGCATCTAAGCTCGAAGCCGTCCGCAAAACGAGACAACAAAGGCCGTCATAGAAGATGACGTTGATAGAGTTGTTGTGTAAGACAGAAGCTTCGGCGACTGTTTCAGCAGACAATTACTAAAAGCCCCATTTGTAGTATGTTTTAGAACTAGGAGATTTCTCTCTGCTTGTTTTGTTTTTTCTAATCCCACCCGTATCTGTTTGGGATATCTCCTTGTTCCCCAATTTTTCCAGCATATTCTTCAAGAATTTCGTAATTTGGAAGCTCAGGACAAAAAGCACTTACCCATAATTCTTTTAATTTTCTAATATCAACTAAATCCTGGTTTTTTAATTCTGGATATTTTTCTACAAGTCTAGCAAAATTAGGAGCTCCTGGTAGAAGAACCATTGGAGAGCCATTTGAAATTCTTACATCTGCTACCTTCCTAATCTCTTTTGAAAATTTCAATGTTTCTTCTAAAGTATCTATTGTTTCTCCTCTTTCTCCTAAAACATAAGAAGTATAAAGAGAAATTTTATTTTTAGCTATTAATTTTATAGCTTCCCTCATTTCCTCTTTTGTAACTCTCTTATTCATATTTTTTAAAATATTATTGTTAGCAGATTCAACAGCAGCAAAAAGCATTCTAACATTTAGTTTCTTAATTAAATTCATGCTTTCCTGATTAATATCTGCAAGAGAATTATAAATAATAAATTCTAAATTTTCTAACTTTTTTGGCCGTGATTTTATTAATTTTAATAGATATTCGTTATTTCCTGTTAATGAATCACTCCAATCTTTTATTATATTAAATCCATATTGTTTAATGCCTTTTGTAATTTCTTCCCATAATTTTTTTGGATTACGAAAGTATAAAGGAGTTTTAATAGAACAAAAACTGCAAGGACCGAATTTTTCTCTTTTAACACAACCTTCAAGGGCCATGATAGATATTGGATTACTAGGATAATCAGGGTAAACTTTTTTATGATTTTTTGAATAAGTTTTTAAATCTAGAAAAGAATAATCTAAATCAGGTAATTCATCTAAAGTTAAACTTTTTTCAAGAGGATTTCTTATAATTTTATTTCCATTTCTCCAGATAAGATTGGGTACTTTTAATTTGTCTTTAAATTTTAGAAATTTTAAAAATGGTTCTTCTCCTTTTCCATAGATAACAGCATCTATATAGGGTCTATTTTGTAAGATTGTTTCTCCAAAATACGTTGCATGTAATCCTCCTAATATAACAATAGAACCATTTTCTTTTGCTTTTTTAGCAATCTCTAAAACATTTGGATAATTAAGACTATTAGCACTTATTCCAATAATGTCTGAATTTGAATTTATTTTTTCTTTTAAAGATTTATTATTTGAGTAAAGTTCTCCATCAAAAATTTCTATTTTTGTTCCTGGAGATTTTGCTTTAACATTTGATGCAAGGGTTAGAATATTTAATGGCCAATAAACTCCGTTATGTGGTCCGTATCCTGTTGTGCTTTTTGGATAAAATATTTGTGTCTTCATTTTCTTTATTTTTATTATTAAATTATAAAACTATGCTGTCCCATTTAAGGACAAAAGATTTAAATAGTGGCTCAAATAATAAAATATCATGTTAAAAACAGCACTTATGAAGATAGGGTTAAGTGAAAAAGAATCAAATTTTTATTTGCTTGTTGTAAAACATGATAAAATAACTGCTGGAGAAATATCTAAAATTAGTGGAGAATCTAGAACACATGTTTATGATACTCTGAATAAACTCCTAAAAAAAGGTTTGATTTCTTATGTAATTATGAATAATATTAAATATTTTAAGGCTGTAAAACCTGAAAAGATATTAGATTATCTAAAAGAAAAAGAAGATAATATAAAAAAGCAAAAAAAAGAGATAATAGAAGCACTTCCAGAAATAGAAAAATTGAAAAAAGATTTTAAAAAAGATGATGTAGAGATTGAGATTTTTGAAGGAAGTGAGGGAATAAAAACCATTATGAATGATCTTCTAAATGAAGGTAAAGACATTGTTACATTTGGGGCAAGTAGTAAAGTTAAAGAATATCTTCCAGATTTCTTTATTGAAAGATATCTAAGAATAAGGAAAAAGAAGAATATTAAGGCAAAACAATTATTTACAGAAGTTCATGGGGTTTTAAAAACACCCCTTTCAAAAAACAAGAAATTACCAAAAGAATTTGCAACCCCTACAACAACTGCAATTTATGGTAATAAAGTCTCTATCTGGTTTTGGTTGGAAATTCCAAGAATAATTTTAATTAAAAATAAGGCTCTTGCAGATTCTTATAAGAAACATTTTGAATTGCTGTGGAATTCTATAAAATAAGATTGATGTGTTGGTGTACCCATCTTAAAAGCCCCATTTGTAGTATGTTTTAGAACTAGGAGATTTCTCTCTGCTTGTTTTGTTTTTTAGAGTTTCTTAAAAAATAAATTTTCAGTTTTTCTTTCTTTTATAAATTCTACTTCATAGTTCTTTAGAGCAGAAATTAATTTCTTTTCACATACATTCACAATTTCTGTGGCGGGTCCTTTTCCAGAAACAACAAAAATTCTTGGAGAATGAGAAGTAATTATTGTTAAGGTTTTTGTTATAACATCTGAAGGTTTCTCAAATGTTTTCACGAATAATACATGTTTATCTATTTCTTTTAAAACCTCTTCAATCTCTTTACCAAGCTTTCCTAGAGACTCTAATTCATCAATCAATATTCCAACATATCTGTTTAACAATCTATTTTGTACGAATTCTGCTATATGTAATCCTTCTACTTTAAATTTAGAATGTATTTTTTCTCTTAGATTAGTATATCTTTCATCATCATCTTCAATTTTTCTCATAGTTAGCCCCATTCGGATAAGGAATAATAAATCTTTATCTTTTACATATCTTTGATAAAATTTTCCTTCTCCAGAACGATATTGTTCTCTTACCACTTCTATTGTGGTGGGTTCTTTAATGAAAGCTAATTTTTTCTCCTTAAATTTTTTAACTAGACTAGAAACCCTATCAAAAGTCCATTCTAAAAAACCTTTTGTTGTACCTTTAAATGCTTCAGAAACAAAATCATCGTTAGAAGGCATCGGGATGTTCTTCCATATATAGGGAAACACTTAATTCATTATCGTCTAGAATTGTCTCGCTTCCAGGAAATATCAGCATATTCTCTACTTTCACAGGAATATCTATGTATTTATCTATTACTCTTTTTTTCTCTTTATCAAAAATAAATATTCCGTCAGATTCATAGCCCAGTTCCTTAAGTAGAAGTAACTTAGATTTTAATGAAATTTCCTTTAAAGATATAAGCTCCATGATAAAACTTGGTCTTTATCCTTTAAAAACTTTTATAAAAAATTGGGAAATAAATCCCAATTAACTTGACAAACCCCTTCCCAAAACCCTTAAAAGCCCACATTCTTTTATTCAATCATGGTAAAAAAGAAAAACTTGAAAAAGTTGAAAGGGGATAGGAAAGATTGGAAAGGGAAGAGGAATGTTTGCACAGGTTCGGGAGGAGGAATCTATTTTCTTGGTTTCATTGGAGCTATAATCCATTATATGCAGACTGCAACAGGATTCTGGAGTGTTATATTGGGGATTCTTAAGGCGATTGTTTGGCCTGTGTTTTTAGTGCTTAAGATATTGGGACTTTAATTCCATTATAACAATCCTTAAAAAGAGCTGATTTATGTTGGTTTTATGAAAAATTTATTAAAAAAACTTAGCCTGAAAAAGGGAAAGCTCTTACTCAGACCAACCACTTTAACTGGTAATGGTGTAGTAAAACTAAATGAATTTCTTTTTCCTGGATATAATCCCCTTAATTTAATTAAAAGAGAAGTTTCGAAAATTGCTTATTTTGATCCAAAAGTTTCTCATGAGTATACAGATAACATCACAAGAGTGGTTTTAAAAGAATTTCAACTTTGGAATAGATGAAGAAAGTTATCTCCAAAACTATTTCTCTTAAAAAGCTTCCCACACAAAACCACAGCTTTAAAAACCCTTAAATCCAACATATTTTGACTGTTAGAATAGGAAAGCAGGATTTGTTCTGACTAATTCTGATAGTGAATAAGTGTAAGGAGGAAATAATATGAAATTATACGTTGGGAATTTACCCTTTAGTGTTGATGATGAAAAGTTAAAAGAACTTTTCTCAGCTCATGGAAAAATAGAAGAAGCAACAGTTATCAAGGACAGGTTCTCTGGCAGATCCAAAGGATTTGGTTTTGTAACTTTTGCTACAAAAGAAGAAGCAGAAAAAGCTATAACTGCTCTGAATGACAAAGAAGTTGATGGCAGAAATCTTAAAGTTAGTGAAGCAAAGCCAATGACAGAGGACAGGCCAAGAAGAAACTTTGAACAAAGAAGGTTTTAATTTAAGTTAAAATCTTAATTTTTTATTTTATTTTTTATTTAGTATGATAATGCTTAAAAAGCATTAATTAGTGAGTTCTTTATGAGGCATTCGCTTAAAAAAACCATTTTAACTGATAACGATTTGGTAATGT
>CAZZCD010000015.1:4869-11687 GCA_964652735.1 Candidatus Woesearchaeota archaeon
ATTTCTTTTTTATATTTT
The DNA here is from genome assembly GCA_964652735.1 of Candidatus Woesearchaeota archaeon. Lineage (GTDB taxonomy): Archaea > Nanobdellota > Nanobdellia > Pacearchaeales > GW2011-AR1 > ASMP01. The sequence goes on from CAZZCD010000015.1 coordinate 4,888, forward strand.
AACTTTGTAAATTTTTGAGCAAAGTAAACAATAACAGTTAACTGCAAAATTGTTCCACAGAAGATTCCTGCAATAACTGGAACAGGACTTGATAATGTATTCAGGAATAATCCAGAATAAGCAATTGTATCATCAATTATTGTTATAAATGCTGTAAGAAAACCAAACCCCATTAATTTTAAAAATCTTTTAAGAGAAACTTTCTTAATACGAAGAAGTTTTTTTCGAATCCCTTTTTTTGGTTTTTGTATAAAAAGATCAAACTGAATAGACATTGCAAGCAAGAAGATTAATCCTGCAGATATATAATTTGAATAAGGAATTGCTTTTATTACAGAAGCAAACAAAAAAGCGAAAATCATTACAAGAGTTACTGCAATAAAAATCCCGCAAGCAAAAGCAATTCTTCCTTTTTTTGTTTTAGTCATGTAAGACATTATGGGAATACGGGTCATAGTATCATCAAAACCTGCGAGAATTTTCACAAAAAACCCTGACAAAAAATATTTTATCACCATTAATTTATAAAAAAGACAAAGTTTTTAAACTCATTCTCATGTATATTTTTGTAAGTCAGGTAGTTAACTACGGGACTCAGGCATTAAATTGCCAGACATCGAAAATAACGATATCGAGTTCTGAGGAAGGTCCGCCCACCGCAATAAAATCATCTTTTGAAAGAAAGATTGTTGTGAAGCAAGGCAATGTCACAGAAACGACACAGCTTTCGTGGAGCTTTGAAACATGCGTGGAGCGTTGATGCGAAAGATTTGATGAAACGGGCATCCTGATTGGTGCAAGCCTTTAAGGTGCTTAGTGGAATGTTAACACGTTCGGTTCGTCTCGGTCGAAAAGGCCAAAAAAAGAAACGACGAACGACAGAAGGTGGCCTATTCCTGACTTACATTTTCTTTGTTTCAGGAAATCCTAAATTTTTTATCAACTTTACTAAGCCTTCTTCTGTTGCAGAATGGAGTTCTATATCAGGTCCACGCAATGGAACTGGTCTAATTGTAAAAGGATTTGTCCTAACAAGATTTTCTTGAAATAAATAATCCTCTGGAAGTCTAATTCTTTTGTTTCTTGGATTAATTATTTTTACTCTCATTCCTTTTTCATAAACAATCTTTTTAGCAGCTTCTATTAAATCTTTAGAAATTGGTATATATCCTAATGCATTCGCAAAATCTGTGGTCCAACGTTCTTCATCTACATATCCTCTACAAAAGGTAGATTTTAGTTTTGTCATAAAAAACAATAAAAAAAAGGGTTTATAACTATTTGTATAATTCAAAGATTATTATCACTTCAGAAGGTTTTTAAAACAGATATTATTATCTTGTTTAAGGGTAGGTAGCTCAGTGGGAGAGCACGTGATTATCTTTAGCTTGGATAAAGTTAAGATAACGTGATACTGAAGCTCACGGCGTCGGGGGTTCGATTCCCTCCCTACCCATTTTTATACTAATTTTAAAAACTCCATTATAACAAAGTTTAAAAGGTGGAGAATTAAGGGAAAAATATGGTAGAAGCAACAAATCAAGATCAAGTACAGCTAGTAGATGGTTATGTGCTTAACTTGTTAAAAATAGCTAAAGAAGAGCATGGTTTAGATATAGATTTAGAAAGACCAACAAGAAACCAAAGATTAGAAGCTGCTTTAGTTATGAAAGACGAAGCAGACGGCTTTTATTCTATGGAAATTATGGTTGGTAGAAGAGTAAGTTCTAATGAAGAATTTGCACAAACATTTGCTATGCTCAAAATGGCTGAAACTATGAATCCTAGTAATGATAGAAAATTTTATGATGGATTTGCTCATCAGTATTGGCCTAACAAAATAGAATAATTACAATTAATAAATTCATATTCAATAATTCTCCAATACAATCATCAAAAACATTTATAAAACAGAAAACATTTACCAAAATATAAAAGAGTTAAAATGGTTGGAAAAATAGATTTTGGGTCTATAAGTTATGTCCTTGGAATTTTAAGCATAGTTTTCGCCTTTTTCTCTCCGTTTGCAGGTTTGGTTTTGGGAATTATTGGTTTAATACAAAGCAATAAATTAAAACTTAAACAAGCAAAAAAACTTAATATTATAGGAATTATATTAGGCGCTATTTTTTCCATAGTACAGGTAGTTTATCAGATTCTAGCTTTAACAGGAGGAAGTGGGCTTTTCCCTTCTGCTTAAAATGAGACTTAATTCTAAACGTGCAGCGATGGAAATGAGTACGGGGACAATGGTTACAATAGTTCTTCTTATGGTTGTTTTAGTATTGGGAATTTTCTTTATTCAAAAGATTTTTAGTGCAGGAACAAATGCGATTGATACAATAGATACACAGGTTCAAAGCGAGATGCAAAAACTTTTTGGTTCTGATGATGCAAAAAGAGTTGTGATGTTCCCTACCTCACAAAGACTTAAGATAAAACAAGGATCTATAGATGAAGGTTTTGCGTTTTCTTTAAAAAATCTTGATTCAGAAACGGCATCATTTACATATACTGTTACTGCAACAGATACATCACATTGCCCAGCAAGCATTACCCCAGAAGTGGCTACTAATTATTTAATAGGAGGTTCTGGAGATATTACTAATCTCCGTTCAGGAGATACTTTTGACAGATTAGTAACATTTATATTTTCTGAAGCAACTCCTTTATGTACAATGGAATATGAATTAGATGTTAGAAGAGAGGATGGTAGCAGTTATGAAAACATTAATTTCTTTGTCACAATTAAATAACCATAAAGAATGTGGGCTAAATAAAGTAAATTTTTAAATTAGTATTTCTTGGGTTAATTATGATAAAGCTCTATAATACTCTTACAAGAAAAAAAGAGGTTTTCAAGCCTTTGAAAGGCAAGCAGGTTGGAATTTATACCTGTGGCCCAACTGTTTATTTGTATCAGCACATTGGAAATCTAAGGAGTTATGTGTTTCCTGACATATTAAAACGTGTTCTTAGAATTAAAGGTTATAAGATTAAACAAGTCATGAATATAACTGATGTTGGTCATTTAACTTCTGATGCAGATGAAGGTGAAGATAAAGTTGAAAAAGCTGCGAAACGCGAGGGAAAAACAGCTAAAGAAATTACTGGATATTATTTTAAAATTTTTAAGGATGATTTAAAAAAATTAAATATTTCAGAGCCAGATGTCTGGCCAAGGGCAACAGAGCATATAAAAGAGCAGATTGAACTAATAAAAAAACTTGAGAAAAAAGGATATGCATATAAAACTTCAGATGGGATTTATTTTGATACTTCTAAGATAAAAGATTATGGGAAACTTGCAAAAATCAATATTAAAGGACTTAAAGCAGGAAAAAGGGTTTCTATTGGGAAAAAGAGAAATAAAACTGATTTCGCTTTATGGAAATTTTCTAAAAAGCCAAGTATTAGACAGCAAGAATGGAAATCTCCATGGGGATTGGGATTCCCAGGATGGCATATTGAATGTAGTGCCATGTCTATGAAATATCTTGGCATGTCGTTTGATATTCACACAGGAGGAGAAGACCATATTTCAATTCATCATCCAAACGAAATTGCACAAAGTGAAGCAGCGACAGGAAAATCTTTTGTGAAATATTGGCTTCACGGGGCTTTCTTAATATTTAGGGGAGAAAAGATTTCAAAATCCACAGGAGGCTTATATACATTATCAGAACTTGAAGAAAAAAAATTCTCTCCTTTAGATTTAAGGTATTTTTTCCTTTCTGCACATTATCGAAAACCTTTAAATTTTAGTTTTCAAGCGCTGGATTATGCCAAAAGTTCACTTCAAAGACTTAGAGAAATAATTTCAAAATTAAATAAAAAACAAAAAAAGAATAAGAAAAATATTGACATGGCATATAAACAGTTCCTTGAATTTTTAAATGATGATATAAATACTCCTCGTGCTTTGTCTTACATGTGGGAAATTTTAAGAGAAAACAGACTCAATGATTCTGAAAAATATGAACTTATTTTAAGGTTTGATCAAGTTTTTGGTTTGGATTTGGATAAAGTAAAAGAAATTAAAGTTTCTAAAGAATTAGAGAAATTAATATTAGAAAGAGAGGGGTTAAGAGAAAAGAAAGATTGGAAAAAAGCTGATGAAATACGGAAAAAGATTAATAAACTTGGGTTTGTAATTGAAGATACTAAAGAGAAGGTGGTTATAAAAAAGAGATGAAAAAGAAATCTTGGAAAGAGATAAAAGAATTTTTAATTGGAGAGATGAAAAAAACAAAACACATTATGACCTTCGGAACAATTGGTTCTTGCGATATTGAGAGAGATATTGATTTAATAATAACCAAAAAACCAGGGTCAGGTACTGCAGATTTTTATAAGGAAATTCATAGTTTCTTTGATTCTATGGATAATTTTGTAAAAAAAAGATATGGCTCAAGAGCAATACGATTTTCTTTTTTTGAGCCAGAATTATTAAGTCTGTCTAATTATAGTGATAAAGATGTTGCATTTCATACAATGATTTATACATCTTACCCCCAAATAGAAAGAGATTGGGGATGGTCTTCGTTAAAAAAAGGAGAAATAAATGGGATAATTCAGAAAAATTATGTTTGCCTATTTGGAAATAAAAAAGACTTGTTTTCTAAAGAATTTAGAGAAGGAAAAACTTATGATCCAATCTTTATTTTTCTGTATTTATACGACAAAATTAATTCTCATTATTCTGAAGGATTATTGGTTAAGGTCATGAGCCATTATTTTAATTTTCTCTTTAGAAAAAAACTTAAATTAAAAACACCAATAGTAAGAAATAAGAAGGAGGTTAAAAAAGTCTTTTACGACTTATGTAGTAAGTTAGACAAATTAGAAAAATGAAATTTAAATTTAATAAAGTTGTCAAGTATTTGATATTGAGTGATTTAATCTTTTATACTGGTTGGGGGTTGGTTAGTCCGATATTTGCTATTTTTATTATTAATAATATTCAGGGAGGGACCATCCTTATAGCTGGTATAGCTTCATCTATTTATTTAGTGTTAAAGTCAATTTTAAGAGTTCCATTTGGGGTTTTCCTTGATAAGCATAAGGGGGAAAAAGACGATTACTTTTTCCTTGTATTCGGGCTTCTAATTGCTGCATTAGTGCCTTTTGGTTATATTTTCTCTAGATTGCCCTGGCACCTTTATAGTTTACAAGCAATTTACGCTATAGCTATGGCTATGAGTCTTTCTGGTTGGTCTGCAATTTTCACAAGACATATTGACAAAGGAAAAGAAGCAACTGAATGGGGATTTGAATCTGCATGTTATGGTGTAGGAATGGGTATTGCAGCTGCTGTTGGAGGATTAGCAGTTACTAAATTTGGTTTTAACCCAGTATTTATTGCAGTAGGAATTCTAGGGCTTATCGGTGTTGCATTTCTTTTAGGTATAAGAAACAACATAAAAGGTGTTTTTGATGGTGTTCATCCATTTAGTTTAAAAAGAATTTTCCACAAAGAAAGATGAAAAAAGAATTTGAATTCATAGATTTGAAATATAAACCAAAAGATGATTTAATTTGTTTATTTAGAATTTCTCCTGCGAGCGGCTTAAGTATGAAAAAAGCTGCAAATAATATTGCTATAGAAAGCAGCATTGGAAGTTGGGATAAAGTTAAAGGGCTAAGTGATAAATTGATTAAAAAAAGAGGTGCAAAAGTTTTTTCTATCGAAGGTAAAATAATAAAGATTGCTTATCCAATTGAGTTATTTGAACTAGGAAATATGCCATCTATCTTGTCCGGGGTTGCAGGAAATATCTTTGGAATGAAAATTCTAAAAAAGATTAGATTAGAAGATATAAAATTTCCAAAAAAAATTATAAAAAGTTTTAAAGGTCCTAAATATGGAATCAAAGGAATAAGAAAAATGTTAAAAATTAAAAAAAGACCTCTAGTTGGAGCAATTGTGAAACCAAAACTTGGACTTACCCCTAAACAACATGCTGAATACGCATATAGGTCCTGGAAAGGAGGATTAGATTTAGTTAAATCAGATGAAAATCTCACTAATCAATCTTTTAATAAATTTAAAACTAGATTTTTGTTGACAATTAAAGCAATGAAAAAAGTAGAAAAAGAAACAGGAGAGAGAAAAATTTATGTGGAAAATGTTACTGCTGAAACTAAGGAGATGATTAAAAGAGCAAAATTTGTCCAGAATAATGGAGGTAATTGTGTTATGATAGATGTTATAACAACGGGGTGGGGGGCCTTTCAGACATTAAGAAATGAAAATTTAGATTTAATTATCCATGCACATAGAGCAGGACATGGGATGTTTACCGAAGATCCAACCCAAGGCATGAGTATGGAAGTTATTGCACAATTAGTGAGAATGATTGGAGCAGATAATTTGCATATCGGAGCAATTTTTGGAAAAATGAAAGGGGAAAAAGAGGAAATAGTGCATATTAAAAAAGAAATCGAATCTGAATTTACAAAAAAAACAAAAGAAAATTTATCTCAAAGGTGGTATGGAATAAAACCAACATTTGCTGTCTGTTCTGGGGGAATACATGCAGGGATTTTACAAAAACTTGTTAGAGTGATGGGAAAAGATATTATTGCGCAGGCAGGAGCAGGTGTAGGAGCACATCCATTAGGAATAGAAGCAGGAGCAAAATCTATGAGACAAGCAATAGAAGCTATTATGAAAAAAATAGATTTAAAAGAATACGCTAAAACACACAACGAATTAAAATTAGATATTAATCACTGGGGATATTTAAAATAAGTTTTATTTTATTATAAGTTAATATATATTTATTATTTATTTTATA
>CAZZCD010000016.1:0-10709 GCA_964652735.1 Candidatus Woesearchaeota archaeon
TATAGGTAAAGTAATGAAAGAGTAAACGCAACCACAAATTCTGGGCTATATATCCCTATTGTTATCCCAATCAATAAAACAAGGACTGTTAAGATTAAAGCATGACCGCTAAAAAATTGGCCAAGGTATGTTAATTTTATTAGAAAAACAGAAAGAATTACAATTAATATGTAGATAAAAATTCTCTTGAATTGTTTTTTAGATTTCATTCTAAGGCCTAATCCATCTTACTTCATAATAACTTATATCTCCTTCTTCGTCGACAATTGCTAAAAGTAGATTTTTCTTTGTACTATGAGCTACACGATTTTTTGCAGAAAACTCATGCCAAGTTAATCTTTTAGATTCATGGTCAGCGAAAACTATCCATTTGGCATGTTTTTTCCCAGGCTTTACACCCTTTTCATAAGCTCTAAAATCTGCTCCAAATTTAAGAGCTGTTTTTACAACATAACCTCTTTCTCTTAAATCTCTAAATACAGGATATTTAATATAGATTCTTTTATCAGATCTCTGTGCTTTTTTCATTAATTCTTTTGATGAAATTTTTTTTCTTCCAGAGAAAACATCCATTTTTTTCTTCTCAACAAGAAAAAGGGCTTCTGATAAAGAATACTGGATTTGTTCTCTTAATGGCTCGCCAAAATGACTTTTTTTATGAAGGGAAAATGCCTCTACAGAATTACTTGAAATGTTTTCACCAACAATATGGGCTATGATTTTATCCATATTTTTTATAGTTAAGGATAATATTTAAAAGTTGCTGAACTGTTCTTTAATATTATGGTTAAGAAAAGCGTTAAGAATAAGGGAGAATCCAAATATGACTTCAAAAAAATTGAAGCAAAATGGCAGAAAAAGTGGGAAAAATCTAAGATTTTTCAGGTGCAGGAAGATAAGAAGAAAAAGAAATTTTATGTTCTTGAAATGTATCCTTATCCCTCTGGTTCTGGATTGCATATGGGGCATGCTTTTAATTATACAATAGGAGATATTTATGCAAGATTTAAGAGAATGCAGAGTTTTAATGTTCTTTATCCGATGGGATATGATAGTTTTGGTTTGCCTGCTGAAAATGCAGCAATTGAGGAAGGAGTTCATCCAAAGAAATATACAGATAAAATAATTAATACTTTTATAAAACAACAAAAAGAACTTGGATTGAGTTATGATTGGTCTAGGCTCCTCATGACTCACACACCAGAATATTATAAATGGAACCAGTTTTTCTTTTTGAAATTTTTGAAAAAAGGTCTTATTTACAGAAAAGAGGCATCTGTTAACTGGTGCTCTAAATGTAATACTGTTTTAGCCAATGAGCAAGTTCATCAAGGAAAATGCTGGAGGCATCCAGATACAGACGTTGAAATTAAACAACTTGAACAATGGTTTATCAAAACAACAAAATATTCAGATGAGCTTCTTGATATGATTAATGGTTTAGAATGGCCTGAAAGAATTAAAATTATGCAGAAAAACTGGATTGGAAAAAGTCATGGGATTAATATTGATTTTGAAATTGAAAGTGAAAAATGGCCAATTTTTACGACAAGGCCTGATACGATTTATGGAGTTACTTTTATGGTTATTTCTGCTCAGCACCCAAAACTTAAAGGAATTGTCACAAAAGAACAGAAAAAAGAAGTTGAGAAATTCCTGAAAAAAATAAAATCTGTTAGTGAGAAAGAATTAGAAGAACTTGAAAAAGAAGGTGTTTTTACAGGATCTTATGCTATCAACCCTATTAATGGTGAGAAGATTCCTGTATATGCTGGCAATTTTGTAATAACTGATTATGGTTGCGGGATGGTTATGGGGGTTCCTGCTCATGATCAAAGAGATTTTGAATTTGCTGAGAAATATAATTTACCAATTAAAGTGGTTGTAGAACCTAAAGATTTTGAAATTTATGAAAGAAAACAACAATTGCCGAGAGCTTATACAGGTGAAGGATTTTTAGTTAATTCAGGAGAATTTAATGGTTTAGAAAGCAGAAAAGCAAGTGAAAAAATAACAAAACATTTTGAAAATAAAAAACAAGGAAGGAAAGCTATTCAGTATAAGTTAAGAGATTGGCTTGTTTCTAGGCAGAGATACTGGGGAACGCCGATTCCTGTTATTTATTGTGACAAATGCGGAATAGTTCCTGTTTCTGAAAAAGATTTACCTATAAAATTACCAATAAATGTTAAATTCAGAAAAGGAAATCCTTTGGCTACTAATAAAAAATTTCTAGAAGTAAAATGTGTAAAATGTAATGGAAAAGCAAAGAGAGAGACAGACACGATGGATACTTTCTTTGACAGTAGTTGGTATTTCTTAAGATATCTTGATCCTAAAAATAATAAAAAAGCTTTTGGTGAGAAAAAAGCGAAATACTGGATGCCTGTTGACCAATATATTGGGGGAGCAGAACATGCGACAATGCATTTAATTTATGCTCGTTTTTTCACAAAAGCTCTTCGTGATTTAGGATTCTTGGAATTTGATGAGCCTTTTATAAGATTGTTTAATCAAGGAATGCTTCATGGTTCTAATGGTTTTGTCATGTCAAAATCAAAAGGAAATATTGTTTTGCCAGAGGAGATTTCTAAGAAATATGGAATAGATACTGCACGATTTTTTTTGGTTTCTGTAGCCTCTCCTGACAAAGATATTCAATGGAGTGAGAAAGGGATAAGTGGAAGTTTAAGATTTATCACTAAAGTAATGGAGTATTTCAAAAACATTAAGCAAGGAAAATCTAATGCAAGAGTAGAACATAAACTGAACAAAACAATAAAAGAAGTTACAGAAGATATAGAAAATTTCCAGCATAATCTTGCTGTTATAAAGATAAGAGAATTTTTTACTTCATTACCAGAAAATATAAGCAAAAATGTGCTTGAAAAATTCCTAAAAATTCTAAATCCTTTTTGCCCTCATATCACAGAAGAACTTTGGCAGAAACTTGGCAACAAGTCGTTTATAAGTCTGCAAAAATGGCCAATTGCCGACGAGAAAAAAATAGATGAAAGATTTGAAAAACAAGAACAGGAAGTTAAGAAATTAATTGAAGACATTAACCAGATTGCAAAACTTCTCAAGAAAAAACCAAAGAAAGTTTTTGTTTATACACTTCCGAATGAAAAACAAATTTATCAAGAAAATATTAATGAAATTAAAAAAAGAATTGGTATTGATGCAGAAATCTACGCAGTGAATGATAAAAATAAATATGATCCTGAAAACAAATCAAAGAAAGTCAAGCCTGGCAGACCAGGAATTTATATAGAGTAATCAGATAGTTTTTTATAATTTCTTTCCTAATTTATTTAATGCTGAAAAAAGAAAACCCTTCTTGGCTAAGTAGGGTTAAAGAAAAATTGTTCAAGAGCCGAGTTAAAGAAGAAAAGGTGAAATTTTCTGAACAGAAAACAAAAGCTCAGCGAGGTCAATCACCAATTAAACAAACCAAACCAATCCCACAAAAACATCCAAAATATATTTTTATAATTCTTTTTATTGTTCTTATTTTGGCTTTTTTAGCATTAGATATTGCATTATCTAAGAAAAAAATTGAGAAGATTCCAACATGTGGAGACGGGACTTTTTATGATACCTGTTCATTAGACAAACCGTATTATTGCGATAATGGGGTTCTTATGGAAAATGCTTCCACATGTGGATGTCCTAATTTTTTAAGGAAAGAAGGAGATTTTTGTGTTTTAACATATGGGATGCATCCTAAGGAAATCGTTCTTAAATATATTTTAGATAAACAGGAAAAAGAAATTAATTTTAGAATTTATAATGAGGTAAATACTTATGTTTCAAATATTCCGAGAATAATTGATTATAGTGGTTTAGAAATACCGTTTAGAGCTGATTTTAAAATTAAAAGCGTAAATGAAGAAGTTCAAAGAGAAATGATTTTGCCATTAGTTAAAAAAATACAAAATCTTGCTCCCAACAATAAGATTCAACAAGCAAGAATCGCAATCAATATTGTTCAGAATATTCCTTACGGATTCTCAGAAAAAACACTGCTTTTTGCAGGTCAAGAAATAAATTATTCTAGATATCCTTACGAGGTTTTGGATGAAAACCAAGGAATTTGTGGGGAAAAATCTACACTTTTATCATTTTTATTAAGAGAGATTGGATATGGTGTTTCTATATTTTACTTTGCAGAGGAAAACCACGAGGCAGTCGGCATTAAATGTCCTGTAGATAAGAGTTTTTATGGCAGTGGATATTGTTTTGCTGAAACAAATAGACCTTCAATAATTACGGATAGCTCTATAGTGTTTGAGGGAGAAATAAAGCTTGAATCAGAACCTGAAATACTTTTAATCTCCAGAGGAATATCTCTTCCTGAAAATATGTATGAATATAAAGACGCCAAAACCCTGAAAAACATAAGAGAAAAAAATATTTTTGGAATTCTAAAGTTCTGGAAATTTAATAGTTTAAAAGAAAAATATGGTTTGGTTGAAGTTTATAATTTGAGATAAATTTATAATATTGAATTTATTTTTAAAAAAATATGAAAGAAATAAGATCTGAAATTTTGAAAGTAATAGAATCTTCAAAAGACGAACAGATTAAATTTTCACAGAAATTAATCCAAACCCCTTCTGTGAATCCAAATATGGATGATCCAACCAAATCTAGCCCGTACGATCCTATTGAATTAGATATCGCACAGTTAATTTTTGAAAAACTTGAAGAAATTGGTCTCTCTCCTAAATATGAAGGGATTTCTCTTTCAAGGCCAAACGTGGTGTGTGAATTTGGGAAGGGAAAGAAAACCCTAATTTTTAATGGTCATATGGATACTGTCCCTCCACCAAAGGGATATGATTTTAATCCTTTTTTAGGTTTTATTAAAGAGGGAAAAATCTATGGTGCTGGTGCTTTAGACATGAAATCTGCTCTTTCTTGTTATATTTATATGGCAAAAGCCCTTTTCAAATTTAAAGACAAATTAAAAGGAAAAATTTGTCTGCAGTTTGTAATTGATGAAGAGCCTATGGCAGCATCCCATTTTGGAACTAATTATCTTTTAGAAAAAGGTTATATTGGTGATGCGGCAATAGTTGGTGAACCAGGAACAAGAAAAATTACAATTGGAAATAAAGGAGGATATAGATTTAAAATAGAAGTTTTTGGAGATGCTGTTCATACTGGTTCTAGAAAATGGGAACAGAAAAAAGAGGGGAAAAATGCAATAGTAGAAATGGGAAGAGTGGTAAATGCTCTACAAAACTTTAAATTTCCTATAAAAGAACACCCTGTCTTTCCTAGAAGAAAAAATGTGTTAACTTTTCCAACACTAATTGAAGGGGGTATTGCAATAAATATAGTTCCAGATTCTTGTGTTGCTTTCGGAGATACCAGAATTTTACCTGGAATTACAAAAGAATATATGGAAAAAGAAATTAAAAAAAGAATAGATAAATTAAAAATAAAATATAAATTAACCCCTATTGTATATGTTCCCCCGTCCTTTATTAAACCTTCAGAACCAATAGCTAAAATTCTTAAAAATAATGTTAAAAAAATTTTAAATAAAGAACCCATGATAGAAGGCTCTGGTCCTTGGAGCGATATGTGGATGTTTATTCAAAAAGGAATACCTGCAATAAATTTTGGATGTGATGGAGGAGGTGTTCATGATAAAAATGAATATGTTGAAATAAAAAGTTTAATAGATATAACTAAGATCTATGCTTTAACAGCTATGGATTTTTTTGAGAAAAAATAATCATTCTACAACAGCTTTTATCCTTCGAATCCCTGATGCAGATGATTCTTCTTTTGTGATTTTGAATTTCCCGATTTCATTTGTATTTTTTACATGAGGTCCTGTGCAGATTTCTTTTGAAAAATTTCCAATACTGTAAATACTAACTATATCAGGATATCTTGCATTGAATTCTGACCTTATTCCTATTTTCAGAGCTTTTTTTAGGGGCATTTCTTCACTTGTAACTTTTAATCCTTGAGAAATCTTTTTATTGACGAGTTCTTCAACTTTTTTTATTTCTTTTTCAGTGAGTTTTCTTGGAAAATTGAAATCAAATCTAAGTCTTTCAGAAGTTATATTTGAACCCCTCTGTTTAATGTTTTTATCTAAAACTTTTCTAAGTGCTTCGTTTAAAAGATGCGTGGCTGTGTGGAGTTTGATTGTTTTTTCAGATTGGTCAGCTAGTCCTGAACCAAATACTCCTTTCGAAGCTGTTCTTGAAAGTTTTTGGTGTTTTGTGAGTTCTTCTTGAAATTCTTTTTTATTAATCTTTATCTTTTTTTCTCTAGCAAGCTCCTCTGTCATTTCTATAGGAAATCCATAGCTCTGATATAATAAGAAAGCATCTTTTCCATAGAGAATTTTTTTATTCTTTATAATTTTGTTAAAAACCCCTAGCCCTTTATCAAGAGTTTTATTAAACTTAACCTCTTCTTCTTTTATTATCTTAAGAAGCTTTTTTTTATTTTTCAATTCTTCATAATCGTTATAAATTTCAAAAACAGGTTTTGCAACTTTGTCTGCAAAATTTTTTAATCCTAATCTTTTTCCATATCTTATAGCACGCCTTATTAAACGTCTTAGAACGTATCCTTGTTCTGTATTACTTGGTAAAACACCGTCGGCAATTATAAAAACAGCAGCTTTGATGTGGTCTGCGATAATCCGCATTACTTTTTCATTACCTTTGTAAGGCTTTCCAGAAAGCTGTTCAATCTTTTTTATTATTGGAAGAAAAGTTTCTGTTAGATAATTATCCTTTAAATTGTTGGGAATAGCGAGTGTTCTTTCAACACCTAGCCCTGTATCAACGTTTTTTTGCTTTAATGACTCATATTTTTCTTTTGCTGTTTTATTATATTGCATAAAAACATCATTCCAAATTTCAATCCCATCTACAAACATTTCTGAATCTGGCCCACAAGGGCCTGTTTTTCCTGCAGGACCCCACCAGTTATCTTTTTTTCCTAGAAATTTTATTTTCTTGATTCCAAGTGATTTCCAAATTTCTGCAGATTCAATATCTTTTGGAGCATCTTTATCACCAGAAAAACAAGTTATTGATATTTTTTCTTTTGGAATCCCTAAAACTTTTGTTAAAAATTCAAAACTATATTCAATTGTTTCTTTTTTCCAATAATCTCCAAGACTCCAATTTCCCAACATCTCAAAAAAAGTGTGGTGGGTTTTGTTTCCAACCTCATCGATGTCTGTGGTTCTTATGCATTTCTGAACATTTACAAGTCTTTTTCCAAGAGGATGTTTTTGTCCTAAAAGATAAGGAGTTAATGGATGCATTCCTGCTGTTGTGAATAAAACAGTTGGATCATCTTTTGGAATTAGAGATGCGTTTGGAATTATCTTATGGTCTTTTGATTCAAAGAATTTTAGATATTCCTGGATTAATTGTTTCCGGTTCATTATTTAAAATAGAATCAGAGTTTTAAAAATTGTTTGATTAAACCCCGCCTTGCAATTCATTAAGCCTTGTCTGGATTTTTTGAAGTTGCTCTTCTATACTTCCTTCAGGAGATCTTATTTTTCTATGTTGGGGTTCTGTTTTCTCCTGCCCTTCTTTTCTGAGTATGTCTGGAATTTTTGGTTTTGGAAGAGTTCTTTGTAATTTTCCTAGATTTGTTCTCAGATTCTTCATCTCTTTGTAAAGTATTGATTTTAATTCAAGTTCCATAGATCTATAAATACTATATCCCCTTATTGCTTTTGCAATTCTTAGTAAAGTCATCTCTAATGAAAGAATATCCCTTTTTGTCTGTAGAGCTTCCCCATATCCAAGTTTTACATGTATTGAATTCTCATTACTCATTTTTTATCTTATATTTTAGAAAAAATATCTTTGTCCACTTTTTCTATTTGTTCTTTTATATAGCTTATTTCATTCTCCCATATTTTCAATTCACTCTCTTCTTTTTCTTTTACTTTTCTGATGTCTTCAAGAACCCTGTCAATTTCCAAAATTTTCCCTTTCGTTTCATTGAAAATTTTTAATGCTTCTTCAAACCGGTCTATTCTTATGAATATAGGTTCTGTAATACTTTTCCTTCTTTCAACATCATATTTTTTTAATCTTGAAGGTATTCCTTTCCCTATCTCTTCTGTAAGTGGCTTTCTTGTTGGCCCCTGCATCATTCTCATTTCATCTTCATCCAAGAAATCATCTGCAGGAAGCTCATCCTCTTCTTCCCCAGCCACAGCATCTTTTATTGTGTCATGAGAAAATTTTGTTCCTAGAGAATTAGGTGGAAAACTAGGTAATTTGTGTATTTCTTCTTCTTCCCCACCTAATCTTGGGAGTTCAGGAAGTTTTGGGAGCTTTGGAAGAGCAGGTGCAGAAATTTCTTTTTTTACCTCTTTCTTTTTTTTAAATAAACCCATTGTATTACTGGAATATAGATTTTCAGATATATATAAAATACCCTCCAGGTTTAAAAACTTTTATCTTTTATTAAAGTTGTAAGTTAAACCGAAAGGTATTTAATTTAAACAGCTTTTTATTTAAAACTCCTGGAATAAAATAATGGCAGAAAAAAAGACAAAAAAGAAGATTACAAGGAAAAAAGTAACAGAAGAGAAAACCAAACCAAATCAAACTAAGACCCAGAATAACTCTCTAAAGAAAATTCTTAAAGAGGTTGTGGCCCTTACTGCAGGAAAACAGGCAGAAGATATAGTTGATTTGTTAGATGCAAAGAAACACATAAATGAATTTATTATAGCGAAAAAATTAGATCTTACAATTAATCAGACAAGAAATATTTTGTATAAAATTTCTGACCATGGGCTTGTTTCTTATATAAGAAAGAAAGATAAAAAGAAAGGATGGTATACTTATTTCTGGAAAATCGAAATTTTGAAATCACTTGAATTTATGAAGAATAATTTACTTAAAACAATAGATCAGCTGGAACATAAAATAAAAAGCAGAGAAACTAAAAGATTTTATATTTGTGAACGGTGTAATTTAGAACTTAGTGAAGAGAATGCTCTTCTTTATAATTTTACATGTAATGAATGTGGAGATATTCTTGCTTTAAAAGATAACACAAAACTTGTAAGAGAAATGAAGAAAAACTTTGAAAAATTAAAAAAAGATTTGGTGTTTCTAGAAGAAGAAATAAAAAAAGAAACCGAAAAAATAGAGAAGATTAAATTAAAAGCAATAAAAAAAGAAGAAAAAGCAAAAGCCAAAAAAAGACCAAAGAGAAAAAAACCTGTTAAGAAAAAGAAAATTATTAAAAAGACAAAAAAGAAGCCCGTTAAAAAAACAACAAAAAAATTAAAACCCAAACCTAAGACTAAAAAAAAGCCTGTTAAGAAAAAACCAGTTAAGAGGCTTGTTAAGAAAAAAATAAAAAAGAAACCGAGAAGATAATTCTAAAATGGCAAGAATTTATAGTTTTCGTCCCAAGAAAAAAAGAAGAGTTTTTGGTTCGCTTAGTGTAACTATGATTATAATTTTGATTAATATTATGGCCTTTATACTTTTTTCAATTCTAATTAAGTTAAACATTCCTTTAGATTATGTTGCAATAAAACCATCAAACATTCTTCAAGGAAAATATCTGTGGACATTTATTACAAGCATGTTTATGCATGGATCATTTTTTCATATTTTTGCAAACATGTTTTCACTGTTTTTTATTGGAACACTCATTGAAAAAATTCTTGGAGTAAAAAGATACTTTTATTTTTATATGCTTTCTGGTTTGCTTGCAGGAGTATTTTTTGTTCTTTCGTCTTTAATTTTTACTGCTGACTTCAATACTTTTGCTGTTGGGGCGTCTGGGGCTTTATTTGGGGTGGTTGGTTTGCTTGTTCTTTTAACCCCTAACCTTCCTGTTTTTATTATGTTTATTCCAATTCCGATAAAAATGAAATATGCTGGTCCTGGAATTCTTGTTGTTTTGTGGCTTATTTCAATTGCAGGAAATGTGCCTATAGGAAACACAGCTCATTTTGGAGGACTTATCGTTGGGATAGCTTATGGGTTATATTTAAAAACCAAATACAAGAAAAAAACAAAAAAAATTAGCAGAATGTTTAGCTGATAATCTTTTTAAAAGTGGCGAAGAAAAAAACAAATTTTTTTACAGAGAATTATAAAAAAAGTTGGGAATATATTAAGGAATCCAGGAATTTTATTTATACTATCTTGATTATTTTCATTGTGTTTGCTTTTATTGGTGCTTTTGTTCCTACTCCAGAGCTTCTTGAGAGACAAATTCTTAAATTTATTGAGGAGTTATTAAGAAAAACAGCAGAAATGTCTCATGAGGAACTGATAAGTTTTATTTTTTTAAATAACATTCAAAGTGGTTTCTTTGGAATGGTCTTTGGAATTTTTTTAGGGATTTTTTCAATGATAACTTCTATTTTAAATGGATATCTTCTTGGGTTTGTTTCTTCAAGAGTGGTTTATGAAGAAGGAATCTTTGTTTTGTGGAGGCTTCTTCCCCATGGAATTTTTGAATTGCCTGCATTATTTCTTTCAGCAGGACTTGGCTTAAAATTAGGTCTTCCTT
The DNA here is from genome assembly GCA_964652735.1 of Candidatus Woesearchaeota archaeon. Lineage (GTDB taxonomy): Archaea > Nanobdellota > Nanobdellia > Pacearchaeales > GW2011-AR1 > ASMP01. The sequence continues at coordinate 10,552 of CAZZCD010000016.1, forward strand.
TTATTTATAGGTATTTTAAACATTACTGGAAAAGAAAGAATATCTTTGCCTTATTAATGGGCATCTTTTTTTTGTTGCCTTCAATCGTCCTAACTCTTATATTAAATAAAAGCCTGAGAAAATACCAGCTTAAAGATTTTCTTTTCAAAGTTAGTAAT
>CAZZCD010000017.1:0-8589 GCA_964652735.1 Candidatus Woesearchaeota archaeon
GATTTTGATTCTTTGGGTTTTGTTTTCATGTAACATAGAAGAAATAGGGATTTTAATGGTTTTTGGGTTGTGTGATTGGAGAAAGGTTACTGTATCTGTTTCCTTTATGCTATTCCCTCTAGACCTAGACTTTTATAATCATTTTCTAAATATTTGTAAATTTTATTTGATTCTAAAATAGTTAAAATACAATGGATAAACCATTTTGATTGCCTTGGAACATCAATTTTACTTATACGTTTTCCCAACTTTCTACCTGTTTTCTTTATTTCTTTTGAAATTTTCTCATATATATCTGCTTCAAACAACATTCTAAGAACTTTTTTGTGATCTTTTAAATTATTAGAGCCATTTCTGTATATGCTATCTAAAAAGTCGCATTCTTCTTTATTTGATTTCTGATATAGCATTCTTATTGGAGGAGTGATTATTCCTTCTCTTAGATCAGCTAGCTGGTCTGAAGGATCTTTTTCTCTTGTGTAATCTTTTTCTTTAGGCACCATAAAATCACTTAACGCATTTAATTCTTCTGATGCAATCCCAAAATCATAAAATATATCTTCAAGACTTTTTAATGTATTCTCAGTTTTTTCTGTTTTATTTTTCCCAGACATTAAATAGCCGAGTTTAATACAATTAGAGAAAAATCTCCCTACCCCGCCCCCAGAAAGTATTTCGTAAAATTGTTTTTTAAATAAATCATCATTTTGAAGATATTCTTTTCTATTATTTTGCATTACAATTTCTGGTGTAAAGCTTCTTAAGACTAAATCGTTAATATTAAGTATTGTTGATAGATATTCGTTTCCCTGCTGACCCGCTAACTTAATGGCGTCTGATAAATAAGAATTAACACAAAGAACAGCCTTTCTTCTATCATTTATTTTGCTTCTTTCTAAAACCCCTCTTTTTCCGTCATGAATAATGTTCTGTGCATAATGTGCTATGTTTGATAATTCCACACAAGTCATAATGTCCACGACTCTTGCTTCAAGTCCATTAGAAAGAATATTTAGGGGATCTTGTTCTAAAAATACACAGTAAGATCCAAAAACAATATTGGGTCTGAGCTTTTGACTACCCCTCTTTTTTTCATACATATATTCAATAACCTCTTTTTTTTCAGGAAAATTTATTTTTCCCTCTGAAATTAGTTTCTCAAATCTTCTATCAACCAGAGAACCAATCTTCCGACCAACTTCAAAATATTTTTCTCTATCTCCAGGCAATTTAAATTTTAATTTTTCAGCCATAGAAAAATGGCAAATACTGGCCAAATAAACTTTTTATCGGAATATTCCGAATTTATATATGTTTTTTGAAATATGGAAGCAGTTTCTTTTCAGCGTTTGCGAGATGGAACTGATATGTAGAAAGAGAAATTCCCATCATCTTTGCAAGTTTTTTAAGAGTAGTTTTTCTAGGATAGCCATAATAATTATTTTCCACAGCTAATACAAAGGCTTTTCTTTGCTTTTCAGTAAGTTTTGGGACAAATGAATAAATCATTACATTGCTGATTTTCTGCTTTTTTAGGTAGATTAATTCGTGCTCTACTCCCAATTTTTCAGAATAATTAATAAAATCCTCTAAGTCTTTTCTTTTTGTAGAAGCAACTTCCCACTCTTCCCAGCCTTTTTCATCAATTACAACTGGTTTTAAAAATATAAGTTTTGGATTATAAACAACCTTTACAGCTTCAACTCTTTTACTGATTTTTTTCTCTGAATAAATGCACACAAAAAAATTCCCGTCTCGCTCAAAAAAAGAAACTTTTTTCTCCTTTTTCAAACTTGTTAAGAATCTTTTGACATTAGACATGTCTCCGTCAACTATGCCTGATGCAATAAAAAAATATTTTCCTTTTTCTTCATAAAAATTATGGGAATGAAAATACAATTTTATCTTGTATTTGGTAGTTCTTGAATTAAAGATATTCCATTTTTCCCGCGATTTAATTTTCAAAACCCACATTTCAAAAATCTCCTAATTTCATTTGCTTTTTTCCAGATATGATTTCCTCTGTTTTTATGTTAAAGATATTGAATATATTTTCAACAGCTGGAAGTAATTGCCTTTCCAGATAATATTTTATATTGTATTCTCCTTTTTCATCAGGAAGCTTTACTTTTTCACGAACTAACTTTTTCCTTTCGCGTGTTTCTGCAATATAATATTTTATAAGATTTCCTCCGCTAATTGGAATACTTTTTTCCTGCATTTTTCTTGCTGCAATTACATGCGGAGAAATTGCACGATATTCTGAAAGTGGTTTTTTAAGCATGGTTTTTATAATTAAATCATTTTTATCTATCTCTCTCTTTTTTATTTTTTTGACAATTCCTTTAAGATATTTTAGAGCTTTTTTTTCATCTCCTTCCCTTAGAATGAGTTGTATTACTTTATTTTGAACTTCTCTTGCTAAGTTGCACCAATCTCTTCTGACTGTTTCAAATCCTCTAATTTTTATCTTACCATCTTTTCCAATCATAGCATATTTCTTTTTCGCACCGATTACTCCGCCACGCGTTGTTACCCAGATACCTCTTTTGAAAAATCCCTCTAACTCTAATTCCATAATCCCTGGAAGTTCTGAATTAAGCTCTTCTAGGAGCTGATTTATCTGTGCTTTTGTTTTTCCATCTACAAGAAATGCTATAGAATCAGTATCTCCGTATAATACCTTATGTCCTTTTTTTTCAATTTCTTTAATAGTGTCTTGATTGAATTTCCTTACATAAGCAAGAATAGATGCAGAAGATTCTTTAGAATAATATCTTGCTCCGAAAAACCCAATGTATCCGTGAACAGAAGCAGACAGAAGTTTGAATGCATTGCTTCTTGCAAGAGTTATTCTATCTGGTTTTTTCTTATATTCTTCCTTTGCTTTTTTTCTTTGTTCAAATATGTCTTTTAAAAGTAAAGGGATAAAACCTGGTTTTTTTGTGAAGTGGAATTTTCCTGATCTTGTTTCAATAGAATTAGAATTTTTTTCAGGTTTTCCAAGAAGGGTTGGACCTGAGATATTCATGGAAATTATAATGCTTGTGTGCATTGAAGTGAAGTCAAATAAAGCAATATTTTCGTAAAGTCCTGGTGTTGGCTCTAATACAAATGCTCCTTCTACAGGTCCTCTCTGTCTTCTAGCTCCTATTTCATCATAAGTTGGCCTTTTCTCAGGGATTTCATTGTATTTTTCCAAATTATGAAGGATATATGATCCAACTTGTTTTGAAAGCCCGTTTCTTGAAATATCAAAAATAGGCTCTTGGATTACTTTTGTAAATTCAAGTAAATCAGGCCAGAATTTTTCAAATAAATCGTATGTGAGAACAGAATCATGAAGGTTATATTCAAAATAATCTCTCATTTGTTTGTCATCCAGTGTTGAAGAGTGCTTTATCTGGAAACCTTTTTTAGTATCTCCTAAAAATTCTTTTGCAACTTCGTTTAATGAAAGTGTTTCAGATTGCATATATTGTGCATAAGCTGTTTGTATGAATTTTAATAAATCAATATGAACTATCCCCTTTATCTTTCCAGTCATGATTGCTCCTCTAAAGAATTTTGGTTGCGTTCCATCTAAGCCAAGACTAAGAGGAACTTTTAATTTTTCAGCTCTTGCTCTGAGATATGGCAAATCAAAACCATCTGAAAAATACCCTACTAAAAAATCAGGAGAAACATCTCGAACATATCTAACAAACTTTTCTAAAAGCTCTTCTTCATCCTTTACATATTCGACATAAGAAGGTTTTTTCGTTGTTTTTTTCCAGGTTAGAACTTTTTTGAAGTTTTCTCCGACAAGAGAAACCATTAAAATTTCTCCGTGCCCGATTTTAAATTCATCTACTTCTATATCATATGCAAGAATTTTTGGTTTGAATTTTTTCTCTTTAATTTTTTTAAATTCTTTGAGATTTATGCACAAATCTGCATCAATAGCAGCATCAATCCCACCAAATTCTTGAGAATTATTTAATACTTCTCCTTCAACTTCATACCAGCAGAGAGGAACTATCTTTTTTTCAATAATATAATGTGTAACAAACCCTAAATCATAACCTCTTCTCTTTATTATTTCTGGAACTCCTAGTTTGTCTGCAATATCATGAAGATCTTTGTAATTTGTAGCAAAGATTTTTAGAGCTTTTACTTTTTTCCCTAAGAAATTTTTATCATGAAGCTCTATTTTTTCAACCTTTGTTTGCCTTCCTCTTAAGTCTAATTTAATCTTCTCTATTTTTTCAATGAGCTTTTTTATCTTAGATTGTTTTAGCCCATTTTTAAGAATAGCCCAGAAATAAACAGGGCAGGAGTCAATTACGCAAATTCTCTTGCCTTCGCTGTTTCTTCCGATTATTCTTGCATAATTTCTTCCTTCAAAATCAAAATAGTCGTAATCTATCGGGATGAATTCTATCTGAATCATATATAATTCACAGACAAAAGATTATTTAAAGGTTAGGAGATGATGAAAAAAGAAAGGAATCTAAAAATAAAAAAGAATAAGAAAAATTTATTTTGAGTTTTTTTCATACAATCTAGCTGCTAAATCTCTTACTTCTTGTGGTGTGACAATTTTATCTTCATTTGTATCTGCTTCTTTTAGAACTCTTTCCATTGCCTTAGGATGTTTAGCAAAACTGTATGAACCTTCTGCAAGGTATCCATCTTCTGTTTTTTCAACGTAAACAGTTCCTGCACGTATTCCAGCAAGAGTCATTAGATTTCCCTTGTCTGCTCTTAATGCTTTATAGCCATCTGGGAGATTTAAGTCAATCATACCTGGACGAACTCCTAAAGCTTTTGTAGCTTCTTTAATTGTTGCATATTTCTTATTTGCTGTTGCACCCATAAGAATTACTGCACTTAATCCTAAAGCAAAAATATCACGCACCATACTTGACTTGGTTTTTTTCATTATATTCATTTTTTATACCTTATTATGGTAATAAAGGGCATAAATACTATATAAACCTTTCTATTAGTCACTACTTTTAAGATACAACGTCAGGAACAGAATATCTCTTCACAAGTTATTTATATTTAGTTTACATTTGATATTTATGGGATTAAACATAAAAGACATTATTCCAAGAAAAGAAATAGAAATTGAAGAGCTTAAAGATAAGATTGTTTGTGTAGATGCTTATAACATGCTTTATCAGTTTCTTTCTACAATTAGGCAGCCAGATTCAACTCCTTTGATGGACAACAAAAAAAGAGTTACTAGTCATTTATCTGGAATTTTCTATAGAAATGTAAATCTGCTTGCAGAAGGAATAAAACTTGTTTATGTTTTTGATGGAGAAGCTCCTGATTTGAAAGCAGTTACTCATCAAAAAAGAGGTGAAGGCAGAGAAATCGCAAAAGAAAGATATGAAAAAGCTAAATCAGGAGAAGATTTTGAGGGAATGAGAAGATATGGCAGTCAATTAATACGTTTGAATGAAGAAATGGTTGAAGAGAGCAAAGAACTTTTGCAAGCAATGGGAGTTGCTGTTGTGCAAGCTCCTGGTGAAGGTGAAGCAGAAGCAGCTTATTTGAATAAAACAAAAAGAGATGTTTTTGGAACAGTTAGCCAAGATTATGATTGCTTGCTTTTTGGAGCACCAATTCTTATAAGAAATCTTGCTCTTGCCAGAAGGAGAAAAACTTATTCTGGTTGGATAGAAATAAAACCAGAGTTAATAGAATTGCAAAGAGTTTTAAATCTTCTTGAAATAAATCTTGACCAGTTAATTTGTCTTGGGATTCTAGTGGGAACAGATTATAATCCAAGAGGAATTCCTGGAATTGGACAAAAAAGAGCTTTAGATATTGTTAAAAAATACAAACAACCTATTTTGATTTTTAAGAGTATTGAAGAGCAGATAATGAGTCTTCCTGAAGAAGACAGGTTTGACTGGAAAGAAATCTTTGAACTTTTTCATAAACCAAGTGTAGTTGATGCTGATTTTAATTTTGGAAAAGTTGATGAAGAAAAAATAAAAGAAATTCTTGTTAAAGAACATGATTTTTCAAATGATAGAGTTGAAAAACAGCTTGACAAACTTGAAGAGTTTAAAGAAAAGAAAAAGCAAAAAGGGCTTAGTGAGTGGGTTTAGAAAACTATCTCAATTTTTTAGCTTTTTTTAATAATATTTTGATTTGACGTTCCTTTTGTCCCCTCTCAATAACTGAAGCGCTTGGAATTTCTTGTTCTAATCTTGCAATTTCGTTATTAATCTGTTGAATTTGTTGTTGTGCTTGTTCTCTCCTTCCTTCTTCTGCTTGTTGTCTTTGTATTTCTCTATCTCTTCTGGCATCTTCGTTGTAAGCTGCCTTTTGTGCTTTCTTAAATTCCTCCTGTCTTTTCCTTTCTGGTTTCTCTTTTCTTCCCCTTCTTCCTCTTATCTTTTTAATTTTTTTCGCTCTGCGCCTTACTTCCCCTTCATGCAATCTTCTTTGATATTCTTCTTCTACTCTTTGCCTTTTGTAACCCAACTTTTGTTCATGTTTCATATCACCAAAATCTCTTCTTTTCTCTCTATACCGACTAAACATCCCTGGTTTTCGTGGAGAATAATCATAACCATATCCAGACTCCCCCCTTCCCCTCTTTTTTTTACGTCTTCTCCATAACGCCAATCCAATTAGAAAGAAAACAGCCCCAATTACAAAAGCTACAAGTTTTTCATAGAAAATATCTGTAAAGATTGCTAATAATAGGATAAAGAGACCAAATATCATTAAGAAGCCAGAAAATCTTAATTTTCGGATAAGTATGATAGCAACAACTAAAAATAATATGGTAAGAATTGGATATAAAGAACCAGCAGAAAGTCCTAAGTCATAGAAAATATTCTCAAAATTAAATCCTGTCCTATATAAGCCATAGATTATCAATGAAGTCACTGCAAAGGCCAGGCCTCCTGCAACCCCTTTGTTTGGTTGTCCATATGAATCTTTAAAGACTCTTGATAATGCATAAAAAATCAAGATAAAAAAAATCAGAAATAATAAACCAAAAGTTATTGTTGTAGGATCTATACTGCTAAAAAAATTTGTAAGTGAAAACCCACCATAACCCCCAAAAAATTGTGCACTTACAAATTGGATTAGGAAAATCAATAAAGGAAATCCTAACAGCCCTCTTTTCATATTCTTATTAGAAATCTAATATTTATAAAGATTAATATTATTTTATATTTATGAAAATTCCTCGTGCTTTTGACGGGTTTGGAAATATTGCTGTTGTGAAGTTTGATAAAGGAGCGAAAATTAAAGACAAAAGACGATTTGCAAACAAGCTCATGAAGGATCACAAATCAATAACAACTGTTCTTGAGAAAACAGGTAAGTTTAAAGGGAGATTGAGAAAGCAACAGACAAAACATCTTGCAGGAGAAAAGACAAAAGAGGCATTATACAGAGAAAATAACTGTGTGTTCAGATTTAATATTGACAAGACATATTTTTCTCCGAGATTGAGCAATGAAAGAAAGGAAATTTCGCAAAAAATCAAAAAAGGAGATGGGGTTTTAGTTATGTTTGCAGGTGTTGCTCCTTATTCAATTGTAATTGCAAAAAACTCAAGAGCAAAAAGAATTTATTCTAATGAGATAAATCGTGAGGCTAACAAGTATGGAAGATTAAATGCAGAATTAAATAAAGTTAAGAATAAAATTATTTTTTTAGATGGTGATATCAAAAAAGTCAAATTGAAAAATAAATTTGGTGTTATTGTAATGCCTCGTCCCCAGCTTAAAGAAACTTTTCTGAAAGAGGCCTTTAGATTCAGCAAAAAAGGAACAAAAATCTATTATTATGATTTTTGCAAAGAAAATGAAATTGATATGATTGTTAACAAGATAAAAAACGAAGCGAAAAAAGTACATAAGAAAATTAAAATATTAAAGATAAAAAAAGCTGGTGAGATTGCACCTTATAAATTTCGTGTAAGAGTTGATTTTAGGGTTTTGTGATTATTTCTATTATTTTATCCCCTGATTGCTATAAAGGTTATATAAGCAACATAAAATAATAGGAACATAATTCCTTGCCATCTTTCTATTTCATGTCTTTTTCCTATAAAAAGAAAAATAAATAATAAAAAAGTGACTAACCCCAAAATAATTATATCAGTGTTTATAAAATTAGGAATAATGATTGGAGCAATAATCGCAGTGATTCCTAATATCCAGAATATATTAAAAATATTTGAGCCTACAGAATTTCCAACAGTTAAATCATCTTCTTTTTTTCTTATGGCAATTACTCCTGTAACCAATTCTGGCAAAGATGTTCCTATTGCAACTATTGTTGCAGAAATTAAAAACTGACTTAATCCAAACTGTTGGGCAATAAAAATAGCACCATCAACAACCCATTTTCCTCCAAAATATAACCCTAATAGTCCACCAATAATCATTAAAAATATCTTATAATTATTATATCTTTTTATCTCGAGGTCTTTCTTTTCTAATTCTTTTCTGCTTTTTTTAGCCATCTCTATAGTATAATAAATAAAAATCATAAAAAAACACAACATTATAAGTCCGCTAGCCCTTGTAAGAATGGATATATTTATCTTGTCTATTAATA
>CAZZCD010000018.1:0-7626 GCA_964652735.1 Candidatus Woesearchaeota archaeon
AAAATGATTATAAAAGTCTAGGTCTAGAGGGAATAGCATAAAGGAAACAGATACTGTGACCTTTTTTCAATCACACAACCCAAAAACTCTTAAAACTTCTTATTTCTTTAGTAATTAATGAAAACAAAAAAAATACTTCACGAACTAAAACACCATCTTCCATTTACTGTATTCGCAACAATAATTGCAATAATATTAATTATTTTTCTTCAATATTTATTTCAAAAACAAATTTCAAAGGGTTTATTTGAGATTTTTCATCCACTTCATATTATGGCTTCATCAATAGTAACTGCAGGAATTTTTTATAAATACAAACCAAAAGTGATTTATGCCTTATTAATCGGAATCACAGGATCAATAATCATAGGGAGCTTGAGTGATATAATCCTGCCTTGGCTCGGAGGAAGTTTATTAGGTTTTGGAACCTCTTTCCATTTATTGTTAATTGAAGAGCCTGTTCTTATTTTATTATCGGCGTTAATTGGAAGTTCAATTGGAATATCTACAAAAATAACTGGGATGCCTCATTTTATACATGTATTTTTATCTGTTTTCGCAAGTTTGTTTTATCTTTTAGCATTTAGTCAAATTTTCAATACACTTTATTTTATCGCATCATTTTTCATCGTGTTTATCGCAGTCATAATTCCGTGCTGTATAAGTGATATATTATTCCCATTCTTTTTCCTTAAAGAAAAAATAAAGAAATGTAAATGCAAATGAAAATAATAATAGCATCTGGATATTTTGATCCGATTCATGTCGGACATATAGAATATCTTAAATTAGCAAAAGCATCAGGAGATAAATTAATAGTTATATTAAATAGCGATTATCAGTGTAAATTAAAAAAAGGAAAATCATTTATGCCCCAATCAGAAAGAAAGATAATATTGGAGTCATTAAAGTTTGTTGATGAAGTTTTTGATTCAATAGATAAGGATAAATCAGTTTGCAATTCGATAAAGGCTATTGCAGAAAAATTTCATGGGGAAGAAATAATCTTTGCAAAAGGGGGAGATAGATTTAGTTATGAGATTCCAGAAGCAAAAATCTGCAGAGAGAAAGGAATAAAAATAGTAGATGGCTTGGGGAAGAAAATAAAATCTTCATCTGAATTAACAGATTTAAAAGAAATAAAATGAAACTTTATCATGGTTCACCAAAAAGATTGAAAGTATTAAAACCAGAAAAATCAAAAGGAATTGAAGAATTTGAAAACCAGAAAGCAATATTTTTATGTAAAACTTTTAAACATGCGACATTATACGCTATTGGAAAAACACTAAAAGGAAAAACCAGTTTTGCTCTTACACCGACTAAGCTTATAATTGTCAATAAGAAACTAAAACCAAAATCAGGATATGTGTATGAAGTTAGAGTTAATGCAAAAAAAGGTCCAAGAGGACAATTCAGTTATGATAAGCAAATTAAGAATTTTAAAATCTATAAAGTGCATCTAGATGATTATCAAAAAAACATAGTTTATGTTAAAAATAAAGAAGAATTAATCAAGAAGATAAAATGACTCACCCCGCCCTAAAGGGCGAGGTATCGATAAATAAAATGTTAAAACTAACGAACCCAAGGTTGAGAAGATTTAATATAGTGGTCAACAGCTTCGGTAGTTGTGTTTCCAACACTCCTAAAGAATTTTCCAGGACTCCAGAAATGTCCTTTTCCAAAATAGTTTCTCAACCAGGGATGTTTTTGCAAAAGTTTAAAGGCGGAATAACCTTTAAACAGCTGAAGAGCTTTGCTAACACTCATAGTAGTTGGCATTTCAACAAACAAGTGGATATGGTCAGTAGCGATGTGCAATTCATAGATTTTGCATTTCTCTCTGTAAGCCACCTTCCTGATAAAGAATTCACAATCCATCTTGAGCCCATAGAACTTAAAAGGATCCATTGCATATTTAATTTTCCAGACAAAATGGAAGGCATTTTGTCCGAAACTATGCTTCCTAGATTTCAAATCCATTTTTCATCTCCCCAGAACATAGCTCATGCTAAGTCTGTAAATTTAATTCACGGGGGTAATATCAACCCCCGTCTATATTCAGAAATTAAATTTTATAAGGAAGGCGGCAATTCCTCGCTCGGTTTAAAAGCCGAGGTATCCTTGCCGCAGATGTAATGAACAAAGAAAAAATCCTCAAGGCAGGCAGAATAGCCTCAGAAGTCAGAAAATATGCAAGAACCATTCTAAAGAAAGATGTTCCGCTCTTGGAAATTGCTGAAAAAATTGAAGCAAAAATAAAGGCTTGTGGAGGAAAACCAGCATTCCCTGTAAACCTTAGCATAGATAATATTTCTGCACATTATACTCCTTCACATGATGATAAAACCCTGGCTCATGGTTTATTAAAGGTTGATTTTGGAGTTCACATTGATGGCTGGATAGCTGATACTGCTTTTTCAATTGATTTGGAAAACAATGAGGAGAATAAAAAATTAATTCAGACCTCAAAAGATGCTCTCGATAATGCAATCAAGTTAATAACAGAAAAAGGAGTGGATGGCGGACAAATCTCAACAGACGAGACAGGGGAAATAATCTTTAAAACAATAGAATCTCATGGCTTTTCTCCTATAATAAATCTTTCAGGACACAGCATGGAGCAATATGAACTGCACTCAGGAATCAGTATTCCTAGTATCAATGATAAAAAAAATATAAAATTAAAAGAAGGACTTTATGCCTCTGAGCCTTTTGCAACAACAGGCAGCGGAAAAGTTCATGATGGAAAACCTTCTGGAATTTATGAATTAAGAGAAATAAAAAATGTAAGAAACCCTATCTCAAGAGAAGTTCTTGAGTTTATAAAAAAAGAATACAATACTCTTCCTTTCTGTTCCCGTTGGCTTGTAAAAAAGCTTGGAACAAGGGCTTTGTTTGGTTTGAAGCATTTAGAAGATAATGGAAATCTGCATCAGTTTGCTCAGCTTGTAGAAGTAGCAGGAAGCAAAGTCAGCCAAGCAGAACAAACAATTTTAATCTCAAAGAATGAAGTTATCGTGACGACGGAATAATTATCCCAAATAAGAATTCTCAAGAGGAACTGCTGCCTTTGCAGACTTCAGGAAGTTATCTTCCATCTTTTTGTAAACCTCAAGTATTGGTTTGCTTACACTTGGTTTTATTTTTTTCAGAGCCTCGTCAAAGTGTTTGTTTTTCACCTGCTTTGTTTCCTTACTTTCTCTCAGAGCAATCATTGCAGCTTCTCTCACAAATGCCTCTATGTCTGCTCCTGTAAATCCTGTTGTTTTCTTTGCAAGATCTCCTAAAACAACATCTTTTGCAAGAGGCATGTTTTTTGTGTGGATTTTCAAAATTTGGAGTCTGCCTTCTTCTTCAGGTGCTCCAACCAAAAGAACTTTATCAAATCTTCCTGGTCTTAATAATGCAGGGTCAAGTAGGTCTGGCCGATTTGTTGCTCCGATAACAAGAATATCGTTAAGGCCTTCAAGCCCGTCCATTTCTGCAAGCATCTGATTCAAAACTCTTTCAGTAACTTTTGTTCCTGTTTCAACTCCCCTCTTTCCTGCAAGCGCATCAATTTCATCAAAGAAAATAATACATGGAGAAACCTGTCTCGCTCTCTCAAAAACTTTTCTCATTCCTTCTTCTGACTTTCCAACCCACATGCTTAACAAACTCGGACCTTTAACTTGGATAAAGTTTGCTTCAGATTCCTTAGCCACAGCTTTTGCAAGAAGAGTTTTACCTGTTCCAGGCGGACCATAAAGCAGAACACCTCTTGAAGGCCTTATTCCCATTCTTTTGAAAGTTTCGGGGTAATTCAGAGGCCATTCAACAACTTCTTTAAGTTCTCGCTTAACTGTATTAAGACCTCCAACATCACTCCAGTTAACATTCGGTGTTTCAACAAGGACCTCTCTCATTGCAGAAGGCCTGACATTTTTAAGAGCATCAATGAAATCAACATGTTTAACAATTAATTTCGCAAGAACTTCCTGAGGAATCTGTTCTTCTGCATCAAGATTAATTTTTGGAAGAAGTTTTCTCAGAACACTCATAGCAGATTCTTTCGCAAGAGCTTCAAGATCAGCTCCAACAAAACCATGGGTTATAGAAGCAATTTCCTCAAGTTTAACATCTTTTGCAAAAGGCATTCCTCTTGTGTGAATTTTTAAAATTGCAAGTCTTCCCTCTTTACTTGGAACATTTATCTCTATTTCTCTATCAAATCTTCCAGGTCTTCTTAAAGCAGGGTCAATAGCATTAACTCTGTTTGTTGCGGCGATAACAATTACTTTTCCTCTTGATTTAAGGCCATCCATCGCTGTCAACAGCTGGGAAACAACACGCCTCTCAACTTCTCCCATAACTTCTTCTCTTTTTGGAGCTATTGCATCAATTTCGTCAATAAATATAATTGTTGGTGCTGTTTTCTCTGCTTCTTCAAAAATATCCCTTATTTTTTTCTCAGATTCCCCATAGAATTTTGACATAATTTCAGGACCATTCAAAAGTATGAAATTAGCTTCAGACTCCTTTGCAACTGCCTTAGCTAATAAAGTCTTACCTCTTCCTGTAGATCCATGAAGCAATACACACTTTGGGGGCTCTATAGCAAGTCTCTGGAAAATTTCAGGGTGTTTCATAGGAATCTCTACCATTTCTCTTATTTTTTTAATTTCGTCTGAAAGTCCGCCAATATCTTCGTAAGTTATTTCAGGTATACTCTCCTCGCTTACATCAACTGCTTTTGGATTTAAGATAACATCTGTATTTTCTGTTATTATAACAGGCTGGTTTGGATTTGTATTTGCAATTAAAAATCTAATCTGTGTGACAGCTCCGCCAAGTTGTCCGAAAAAGTTTCCAAATTCTTCTCCTAACATATCTCCAATACCTTCTCCAAGACCCATTTCAGAAAGCAAATCTCTCCTTCTCTGAACTCCTCCAAGAACAACAATATCTCCTTTAACAACAACTCTTCCTAAAAGACCTCTTCGCAAACCATCTGGCTCTCCCTGGAGCTGGACCATTATTCCTTTTTGTGCAGGAGCAATTATTATTTTCTTTGCTTCTTTAACTTCTGCTTTTGAAACTTTTACTATTTCTCCAATACCTGTTTTTGCATTTCTTCTTAGAATTCCGTCAATTCTTATAATTCCTTCTCCAACATCTGCTGGATATGCTCTATCAGCAATAGCAACACTTTCTCTATTTCCTTTAATCATAATAACATCCCCTTTTCTAATGCCAAGCTCCCTCATAATCTCACCATCTATTCTTGCTACTCCTTTATAAGCATCATCTTGTTGTGCTTCAACAACCTTAAGTTGAACTTCTTTTTTCGTCATTTTATCTTAATGTAGATAATCTATTTAATTCTTGAAAAGTTAATCTTTCTATCCTCACTTCCAAATCTCCAAGTGAAAAACTTTTATCATCTAAAACCATGGTTACTTCTCCTATTTTATAAACATCATATCCTCCCTCCTGTCTAACTTCATAATTTTTTGATTTTTCAATTGATATCATTTTATCTTCTGTGTTTTTTTATTTCATTTATTTTTCCAAAACTCAGCGAAACCCTTCCTAAATCCTCAAAACATAGCTTTACCATATCACCCATAATTTTTTCCTGCTCCTTTATAAAAGAAACAATTTCTTTGGGAATTGAAACAGCATAACTATTTCCTACAAGTCTCATCTTGACTCTGAATTCTTTGTTCTTCAAATTTATAAACCTATTGTATTCCTGCTCATCTGCAGGATGAATAATTTTGTCATTGCACCTTGGACAAATAACTGCTCTTAAAATAAATCCATTTTTAATTACTTCTGCTTTCTTCATTCTTATATTGCAATTTCCGCAAAGGATTGTGTTATCAAATATATCTACCATTTTTTGTCTATTTTTAATATGCAACCGTGTCAATAAGACACGGCTGGGTTGAAAAGAGGTGAGTAGGGATATACCTCTCGTGTATACAGACAAAGATATACTATTTAAATATTTTGGTTTTGTAAATTTTTATAGAATCCTTCTGACTTAGGAAAATAAACATGTTTTTCTCTTCCTTGCCCAGCAAAATAAGAATGGTATTTTAAAGAATTTAAAAAATCATCTGAAGATACTATAATTCTAATAGGATTTATAGTACTAATCATTGTTCTTATATTCTGATAATTGATATTGGTCTCTTGTAATTTTTTTTCAAGTAAATTTGAAAAAATACTTTCCTCTTTAATTAGGTTTTGTGGGATTATTAAGAAATAATTTCTAAAATTATCTGTTGGAGGAATAAACCAGTAATCTTTTATATCTAAACCTAATTCTTTAGTTGTTCTACTAAGAGCATCACTTAATTGTGGTTCTGTAAATCGTTCTCCAAAAAAAGATATTTCTGGATATTTTTTACTTATAAATTCTAATCCCTTTCTACCCCTTATATCTACAACTTCAACAATATCACCCATTTTATATCTAA
Organism: Candidatus Woesearchaeota archaeon; assembly: GCA_964652735.1. Taxonomy (GTDB): domain Archaea; phylum Nanobdellota; class Nanobdellia; order Pacearchaeales; family GW2011-AR1; genus ASMP01. The sequence continues at coordinate 6,474 of CAZZCD010000018.1, forward strand.
GAAGGCCGTTGACAGAACTAATAACTAATTCATATTCCTTTCCGATATGGGCCTCATTTATCATTTTCGTGGATGCAAATTTATTTTCTTCTCCAATATCCAGCAATTCTATAAAATAAAGATCTGAATTTGCAAATCCCCTTGGCCTATCTCCTATAATCGAGTTAAAAAAATAACCTTCTGTCGAACCAAAACCAGTATCCAATATATCTACAAAAGGTAAGGCTTCTTTAACGTCTCTTAATTGCCTTCTGTAGTGCCCGCCAGTAGGAAAAGAAACAACCTTAAGAGAAGGCCATAATTCTTTGAAATTTTTATCTGTCAATTTTCTTACATTTTCCAAAAAACTAAGTAAATATATTGCACTTGAAGATGCAATTGAATTAATATTTTCATTAACTGCTCTCTCAGTAATATAAGAAAATCTTTCATTATCATTTACTTTATCTAAAATTTTAGGATTGTAAATAACCTTGTTCTTGAATAATTGAGGGATATTTGAAGCCATAACTCCAGAAATAGAACCAACAACTAATCCAGCAGGACTTTTATAATTACAGTATTTTCCAATTAAACTAAGTATTTTTCCTCTTATTAAACCTGGATAATTTAATAATTCTTTAAGGAAAAATCTATTTATTGCTTTCTTATAAACTGAAAGAGAAGTCTTTGTATGGGGAATGGTTTTAGGTTCTCCAGTAGTTCCACTTGTCATGCCCCATAAAAAAATTGGTTCTTTTGTAAAAACATTTTCCTCTCCTTCATAAGCTCTTTTGACATAATCCCTTATATCATCATAAGAGACCAAAGGCACTTTATTTCTAAATTCCTCAAAAGACATATTTTCACTAATATCACATGTATTAGCATACTCTCCATTAGATATATTTTTTAAAATAAATTCTAGTGTTTTCTGTTCGCGCTGCATTCAATTACTAGATAAAATTTATCTATAAACATTTTTATCCTCTATCGTATATTTTAAAAACTCTTAAAAGTTATTTTTAAATATGGTTTCGGGAAAAAGAGGGAAAAAATTTCTGAAGAAATTCTGGTATTTTCTCTGGAAAGATAATAGTTTTAAAGGTTGGTTATTCTCAATTATCTTCTTATTTGTATTTATAAAATTCATATTTTTCCCTTTTCTTAGTTT
>CAZZCD010000019.1:0-5816 GCA_964652735.1 Candidatus Woesearchaeota archaeon
GATATATTTATCTTGTCTATTAATATATAATTTGAAAATATAAATAAAACTATAACAGCCAGAAAAGCAAAAGGGATTTCTTTCCACACCGTAGATATCTCCATTTTAATTGGGCGAATAACTGCTACTAATCCAAGTACTAAAAGAATATTTGCAATATTACTTCCTATTATAGTTCCAAAAGCAACATCTGTAGATCCTCTAATTGCTGCAAAAATATTTACAATTAACTCTGGAGTAGATTTTCCAAAAGCCACTATGGTAAGACCAATAACTAATGTAGGAATTCCTATTTTACTTGCAAGTGAAGAAGACCCTTCTATGAGATAGCTAGCTCCTTTTACAAGTAAAAAAATTCCTATTAAAAAAAGAATATATTCTATCATCTAGCACCCCTTTCTGAAATTTTTAAAGGATTTTTCTTCTTTATAGATTCAATTATATTTATGAAAGTCTCCCATTCTTTTTTGTTCATATAATCGGGTCGGGCAGATTTACCAAATCTTTTTTTAAATACATTTCTGGCATTATTGTACTCTTCTTTTGTTAAAGATCTTTCATTTGAATCTACTGGTGTTGCAACAACGTGCCTATATGAAGTACCTTGTTCTTTAACTAATCTTTCACTAACTTTTCTTAACTTTAAGTTTCTCCCAACCCACATAGCTTCTTGATTTATTTTTCCCAGAGGGCTTTTATCATCTATGAATAGATAAGGGTTTGCGTACTTTATTTCTAATAAAACTTCTTCCTGTCCTGATTTGGGTCTTTTTAATCCAAGATAAGCGCCTTCTTTTACAGGAGTCGCATATAAATAGCCTTTAACATTTATCCTATTTCTTTTAAGGATTTCTTCATCCCATATGCCAGCATTGAATACAGTTCTTTCAACTCTTTTTTCTAAAGGAACCCGAAATCCTCTTGATGTCAATACTATTAATGATGCAAATAAAAGTAAAATTCCTATAAGGGAGATGATGGAAGAGTGAGGTGAATAATTTTTAAGAACCAAAAAACCTATTAATTTTGTCGAAGAAGATGCTATTATAATTATTGATAAAATCAACATTGCAAAACCTATTATTTTCCTTTTAATCATTTTACAGCCCCTTCTCAGCTTTTATTGCAGTTGGCGCTTCTCCACCATGCCAAGTGAATCTTGGGCGCATTCGCATAGGATAAATTCTTTCAGAATTATCGTCGAGAATTATTGCAGAACCTTTGAGGCTTGGTAAATCATCCATTTGTTTTTTAATGCTTTCCAAAATATAAGATTGCATTATGTAATTAAGTGCTTCTACATCTGGTTTTGAAGTAACTCTATGCGCAATAACAATATCTGATTGGGTCATAACATCTGTATGGATTTGCCCTGGTTGTTGTGTTGCTAAAACTAATGAAATCCCTGGCTGCCTTCCTTCTCTAAGAAGCTGAATCAGTGCGTCTGTTGCAACTGTTTTTCCTTTTAATGGTAGAAATTCATGGCCTTCATCAATAAAAATCCAGACAAGAGGATGTTCTTTTTTATCTGTTCCAGATAAAAAATCAAGACCCTTAGAAACAGAATCAATCTCTTCTTGTTTTCTTGCTTCCATTCTCTGATTGAAAATCTTTCTTGAAATAAGACTTATTACTAAAGCCCTTATATTGAATGCTCCGACAGCATTGTAAACACTTAAATCAAGAACAGTAGTAGTCCCTCTTGAAATTAAATCTTTTACTTGTGTAGCTTGTTCTCCTTTTTTTGCAAAAATTCCCCAGGTGTTTGCAGATTCAAAAAGCCCTATTGCGGCGTTTTTAATTTCATGAGTTGTCCTTTCTTCTCTTTCCAATTTTTCAATTATCCCATTAATATCAAAATTCCCTTGTTCTTTCATTTTTGTCAAGGTTCTTTGAATTAATACTGAGACAGGGTTGATTATATCTAATCCAAAAGTTAAAATCCAATCTTCTGGATTCATTTCATTCACATCCAGGGCAAATTTTTCATCTATGAGGATTCCTTTTTCAAGATAAGAATCATAATGGCCAAACGGAACAAAAACTTTTATAGGAAGATTTTTTGGTTCAAGTTCCCATTCTCTTAAAAGCTCTTTATCTTTTTCATTTTTGAATTTCATAGTCCAGTAAATCCCCATAGTATCAAAAATTAGAGAGCCGATGTTCTGGCTTACTTCTTTTGGAAGATTTGAAAGCTCTTCAGCGATTACTCCAAGAGTGTAAGATTTTCCAGAACCTCTTTTTCCTGCAACAAGAACAACATGACTTCTTGCAATGTCCATAAGAATCCTATTACTTAAAGAAGTGTACTGGCCCATTTTTATATAGCCTTTTCCTAAAAAAACCAAACCCCTGTCAGCAAAAGCTTTTTTATCAGCAGCACCCCTCCCAGTTATTATATCATAAGGCATGTTAATATTTAAGCGAAGATGTTTATAAATTTTTATTTAAATATTCAACTTCTTCTTCTGATAATTTGAGTTCTTTCTGCACTTCTGGCTTTATAAGAAAGGATTTTATTGTTGGAAATTCTTTAAGTGCACGTTTTTCTCCCACATGAACATATTGAGCATATTTCTTTGCAATTGATTTCTTTTTTTCTATTTTCCTGTTGTTGAGCCAAATTTTTAAAATTCTTGTTGGTTTTTTATAACTTGTAAAGCCGGTTTTTTCCTTAGTTTTTGAACTTGATATCCCATAACTTAAAAGAGCATTTTCATAGACTAAAAATCTCCAGTATTGTTGGCGATAGATTCTTCTCTTAAAAATATCAACTTTACTTAATGCATCATAAGCTTTTACAAGCTCTTCCCCTTGATATTCTGCAGGAATATTTTCTTCAATCCAGAGTAGAATCTGGTCAATCGGCATATTTACAGAATCAAAAAGTCTTAAAGTAGATTTATTTGGTTTTCCTTTGAATATCATTCTTAAAGCAGTGAAAATATCTATTTCTTTGTTTCTCTCGTCGAACAGAATCTGTGAAGGGTCTTCAAGACTTGCTGCTGTCTGTACGTCATTTATTGCAGCTCTTAAATCTCCTTTTGCTTTTATTGCAATATTTGTCAAGATATCATTATCTATAAACTTTTTTTCTTTTCTGAGAATTTCAATCATAACATTTTTTATTGTTCTATAATCAATTTCTTTTACTTGAATAAGTTCTGTTTTTTTTCTTAGTTCACTGAATTTTTTATTCCAGATATCATTTGCAGTTATGATTATTGGATGAAATGTTGATTCAATTAATCTTATTAATTCTGTAATTCCTCCTCTATCTACTTCTGAAATTCCATCAACTTCATCAACAAGAATGATTTTGCCTTTTTTTATTAATGGCTTTTGTTTTGTTGCAGGTCTGAGAATTTCTTTGAGTTTTTTACTATTTCTTAAATCTGAAGCATTTAATTCAAAAAGCTCATAACGTGTTTCATTTGCCGCAACATAAGCTAAAGCTGTTTTTCCTGTTCCAGAAGGCCCATGCAGAACCACGGCTTTTTCACCTTTTCTAAATTTTCTGACAAATTCCTTTATCTTTTCAACTGCTAATTCTTGCCCTCTTATGTCTATAAAATATACCGGCCGGTATTTTTCAGTCCAATTTGTTGTCATTTTTAGTTAATTCTTCCCAGTTTTTAATATAATTTTCATATTTCTTTTTGAATTCTTCTTTAGGTGTTATTTCAATATTTAATTCACCGAATTTTTGCTTTAATATTGCCAAGTTTTTCTCCTTCTCTTCTTCTGATGACATTATTTCTATTTCAATAATGTAGCCATAACCTTTTGTATAATCTAAACATACTTCAATTCCTTTCCAATCAAATTGCTTTCTTTTTCTGAACCATTTTATTTTTACATTATGCCCTAGTTTGTTTAGGAATTTTTCAAGTTTTTCAAAATCATCTCTTTTTGTTTCTATTTCTATTTCCTCCATGAATTCGTCATGAACATTCCCTGATTTGTGCCAAAGCTTTGCAGAACTAGTTCCTCTTTGAATTCTTAAATTTGAATTTTCATCAAAGTAAAAAGTTTCCTGGTAATCTTCTTTTGTTAGTGTTGCATTTCGCTCGAAAAATTTCAATAACTCTTCGTATTTTTCCTTTGTTATCAAACTTTTAATTTCAACCTCTATGTTATTCATTATAATATTTAAACAGACATTCTTTTATAATTATCCTCTTTATCTCCCTAAACCAGCCAGAACAAACGACGCGATAAGAGATTGTAGCTGGATGAAAGGATCAGAGCCCTCTACAATTCGAAATTCTGTCTCACCTGTTTTTTCTGTCAGTTTGACTTTGATATCAGGTTCTACAGGAAGATTCCAGATCTCTTTTTGAATTGCTTTAATAACATCTTGTCCAGAAATGCTCTCTTTTAACATAATATCTAATAGTTTTTCTCTTGATTTCTGAAAATCTCCTGAAAGAGCATAGTCTAAAACCACGCGAATATCTTTTGGTTTTGCACTTGAAATTACTGTTGATACAAGTTCTATATTTATTACAGGAGAAATAGATGCTGTTGATTGTAATAAATTGATAGCTCTTCTGCAATCTCCTTCACTTCCTTCATAAAGCAATTCCATTGCATCAGGAGCTACTTGTAATCTTTCCCCTTCTGCTATAACATTTATTCTTTTTTCAATGTCTTTTTTCTCCAAAAGCTTGAATCTAAAAATTACACATCTGGATTGAATAGGGTCTATGATTTTACTTGAATAATTACACGAGAGAATAAATCTGCAGGTTGTGGAATAGTTTTCCATAGTTCTTCTTAATGCTTGCTGTGCTTCAGGAGTGAGCGCGTCTGCCTCATCCAGAAAAATTATCTTGAAGGGAACATTTCCAAGGGCTTTTGTTCTTGCGAAATTTTTTACTTTATCTCTTATAACATTAATCCCTCTTTCGTCAGAAGCGTTCAGTTCCAAGTAATTATCTTTCCAGTTCTTTTCAAATAACTCCTTTACAATTATCAGTGCTAGTGTGGATTTTCCAGTTCCTGCAGGACCTGCAAAAAGAAGATGCGGGATGTTCAAAGAATTTGTCAGTGATTCAACCTTTTTTATTATGTCGTCCTGTCCTACAATTCCAGGAAATTTAGAAGGTCTATATTTCTCTGTCCAGATTTCGCTTACCATTATAAAACATTTCCATCCAAACTTATAAACATTATTGTGGTTAAAATTAGTTTACTTGCTTCTAGCTCTTCGAAGCTTTCGCTTATGCTTCTCTTTTCTGAGACGTTTTCTTTGCCATTTCCATCTCATCTGCCTTTTTTTCTTCCACCTTTTTGATGAACGTTTCATAGTAAAAATTATGAAAATTTACTTTTAAAGTTATCTAAATAGAAACGCCCCTGCCGAGATTCGAACTCGGGTCACGGCCGTGAGAGGGCCGCATTCTTGACCTCTGAACTACAGGGGCATAAAGGAAATCCGAAAAGATTATTTATAAGCTTTATTAAGTATAAAATCCTTTTTAGAAATATTCAAGCCCCTACATATCTTAGACTTTAAAATTCTTACTTAACTAGAAGAACTCTATCGTTAGGTCTCACTTTGTCAGGAACTTTTATTCCAATATGGTCTCCTTTCTTCGCTGTTTTTACATCTTTCCTTTCAATCTGCATACTCTTTATAGGTACTTCAAAGTCAGTGGTGTGACCTTTTATATGTACTTTATCTCCTATGTTCAATTTTCCCAAAAGTTGTATAGCAGCTACACTAACATTGCTGAAATAACTAGAGACTCTTCCGATTTCTTTTCCTTCAGGTTTTTCTTTCTTTTCTGCCATGGTTTTCTTAGGAATCC
>CAZZCD010000019.1:5916-7475 GCA_964652735.1 Candidatus Woesearchaeota archaeon
ATAGCCCTGCCAGGATTCGAACCTGGGTCACGAGGTCCAGAACCTCGCATACTTGACCACTGTACTACAGGGCTTTATTCATTCTACTTTTATCTTTTAGATTTGTAAAAAGAGTATTAAAATGTTATTATATGATTAAAGGATAAATTTAAATTCACAAAATTTCTTTTATATTCATGTTTAAAAGAATACATCTCTTAATAGGATTTTTCGCAGCTATTTTTTTCCTTCCTGATGTAAATAATAAACTTGTATTTTTTCCTGTTGTTATGATTGCAAGCCTAATTCCAGATCTTGATTCCATAATTGCCCGTAAAAAAGATTATAAAATACTCAAACCGCTTAAATCCCAATCATATAAAGATTTTATGCATAGCTATACTTTATGTATTATTTTGTCTGCATTACTTGCCTTTTTTTATCCTCTTTTAGCCCTTCCCTTTTTTATTGGTTATTCATTTCATTTGTTTTTTGATAGCCTTACTGTTACTGGAACCACTCCATTTTGGCCTCTTAAGATTAAATCTAAAGGATTTATTGTTCCTGGGGGAAAATCTGAAAAAATAATTACAGTCATTCTTGGCATTTTGAGTATTTTACTTATTTTTAGATATCTTTTTTAATAGTTAGAAACATTTTTATATAACTTCTATTTAATATAATAAGGTAAACAAAAGTAAAATGGTGAACTTTTTGATAGTTGCAATAGCTGTTGTAGTAATTGTTTTTATAGCATTTAAAATGAATAATTTCAGGACAAAAATGTCATATATCTTTATCTTTTTAGGAGTTTCATTTCTACTTTTGTCAGGGTATTTAATTTTATCTGGCAAAGGGGTTAATTTTTCAAGTGTTGGGGGCATAACATCTGCTGTAAAAACTTATGTTTCGTGGATTGGTACTGCTGGTTCAAATATTATTAAAGTTTCCAGTTATGCATTAAACCAGGAATGGAAATCAGATCGCATAACAAATAGCACAGGTTAGAATGAAAGTTATTATTTTGATAATTATAAAATTCTTTTTTATATCAGCTTTATTTATAATTGGTAATGAGAATTTATATTTGAGAGATCCTATAGATAGAGAAACATTTTTCAATACTTATTCTGCCTGGCTTGGGAATATATTTGACCAGAGCATAGAAGTTATAAATTCTGTAATAAATCTAAAATGGCTTCCAGACAATGATTTTAGTAAAAGCTAACCAATTATTAACATAAGTTTTAAAAACTATACATCCTAAATTATATTATATGGGAAGAAAAAAAAGAGGAGCAAAAAAAACAACCAAATCTCTTAAAGAGAGGGCTACTCTTGCGTGGAAAAACCTCCTTTTATTTTTAATAATATTCATAATATCATTTATTTTATACACTTTTTCCTCAAATGACTTGCTTAAAAACTTCTTTGGTGTACTTGCAATAATTTTTGGATTTTTAACTTTTGCACTTTTAATTTCTTTTATAGTTCTAGCTATTCTTAAAACAGATAGAAAATAACTTAAACTTTTTATAGTCTAATTCTGATTTCTTTATCAGTCTTGACCCTAATTTAAA
>CAZZCD010000020.1:0-6974 GCA_964652735.1 Candidatus Woesearchaeota archaeon
TCCCTGATTACAGGACTTGTGCAGATATTTTTCACAGCAATAGCTGGTTATTTTATTGCCACAATACTAGGATTTTCCACTATAACTGCCTTGTATATTGCGATTGCACTTACATTTTCATCCACAATTATCATACTTAAGCTTCTTTCTGATAAAGGTGATTTAGATAATCTTTATGGAAAAATTTCAATTGGTTTCTTGCTGGTTCAGGACTTTGTTGCTATATTAGCTCTTATTGTTATCTCTTCCATTTCAACAGGAGAAAGCTTTCTTGGTACTGTTGGTTTTACTCTTTTGAAAGGGGTTGTATTAGTTGCTATATTCGCTCCGATAAGTATTTTTTTGCTTCCTAAATTACAAAAGTTTTTTGCAAAGTCTCAGGAGTTTTTATTTGTCTTTTCCATAGCATGGGGATTTGGCATGGCTTCGTTGTTTTATTTTGCAGGACTTGGTATTGAAGTAGGTGCTTTGATTGCAGGTGTTTTGTTGTCTGTTTCTCCTTATCATCTTGAAATGAGTTCAAGGCTTAAGCCATTAAGGGATTTCTTTATAATCTCGTTCTTCTTGCTTTTAGGAGCTCAGATAGCGATAGGTAATGTTAGTTCATTAATTATTCCTGCTATTGTATTTTCATTATTAATTCTAATAGGGAATCCTTTGATTGTTATGATTCTAATGGGTTTTGAAGGATTTACTAAAAAAACAGGTTTTCTTGCAGGACTTACTGTTGCCCAGATTAGTGAATTCTCTCTTATTGTTGCTGCATTAGGGGTAAAAATAGGGCATATTTCAAATGAAATTCTTTCTTTGATAACCTTGATAGGTCTAATAACAATAGGTGCTTGCACTTACTTAGTACTTTACTCAAATAAAATATATCCTTTAGTCTCAAAGTATCTGACAATATTTGAAAAAAAGAAACTAAAAGAAAAAAGAAAAATAAGCAAGAACACAGACGCTGTTTTATTCGGCTACAATAGAATAGGGTTTGGAATTTTAACCTCATTGAAAAAAATCAAAAAGAATTACCTTGTCGTTGATTTTAATCCTGGTGTTATTGCTGATTTGCAAAAATTAAGAATTCCAAGTGTGTATGGTGATGTTGATGATGATTCTCTTTTAAGAGAACTGCCATTGAAAAATCTCAAGCTTGCAATATCCACGATTCCTGACTTTGAAACCAATGAGCTTCTTATTGATACAATCAAAACAGAGAATCCAAAAACAATAGTCATTGTAAGGGCGCATACAATAGAAGATTCTATGGAACTTTACAAGATGGGTGCTGATTATGTTTTAACACCCCATTTCTTAGGGGGAGAATACCTGGCAAAAATGTTAAAAGAAATAAAGACGGATGAAGAAGGCTACAAAAAAGAACGTGAAAAACACATAAAGATGCTTACGCAGAGATTTGAAAAAGGCCATGAACATCCAGAAGTTAAGAAGAATTGATTAAAGAATTATTTATCCTAAAATTTCTCTTCAATGATTTGAGATATTGGCTTGCCTGTTTTTTCTTTTAATTTCCTGAGTTTATTTATAGTTTCTACTGATAGAGTTATATCTATTCGTTTTCTTTGAAATGCCAGTTCCCGAGTTTTATCATAAGTCTCAAGAGCTTCAAATACATCTTTATATTTGTTCAAAATTTTTTTAATTTCATTTGATCGCATTTTTTAATCTCCATTTCTTACTAATATTTACACACATAAAAAATGGTTAAGAATTTTTAGATGTTTCTGTTTTTCAAAAAAATCGTTATTGTCTATACCCCACCCTCTTCCTTTTTAGGCGGTTCAACATCTTCAATTTCAAGTATATTAAATATAAATTCAAAAAATCTTAAAATAATTTCAAGAATAACTATGAATATAAGATAAGTTATTATTCCTTTAAAAAATATGGATATTTCACTAAATCTTTCTGATATTCTGCTTACAATGTTAGTAAAAATATTTGGGTTTAGAACAGAAACTGCTAAAAAAGTGAAAGGAAGGATTTTTGCAAGTTCTTTTGCAAGGTTTTCACCATATTTTGGAAGATAAGAAGACATTCTTATGGCCGCAATTGCAACTGCAGATATAAAGAGAATAGTATTCATTGCTACAGCTTCTTCTACAAATAAAATCAGGAAAAAGGTAAATATAGCATACCAGAAGAAAATTATGAAAGGTATAACAAGAACATATTCCAATAAATAAAATCCAGCTGCAACTATTTTTGTTAAAAAAGGATAGTTTGTTTTGTTGTATTTATTGAGGTCAAATTTAAAGATATTTTTTGTTCCTATGAATCTGTAAAGTTTCCAGATAAAAATCGCGTAAATAACTATTAAAAGAACAAACAGAAAAAGATTAATAAAATTTTGAATTATCTGGGGAAGTGTAGATGTAAAAACTTCATATTCCTGAACAAGATTAGACAGTAAATCACCAATCCCCATAAATAGATTTGGCTTTTGTTATTTTTAAATCTTTCAATAAATTTAAATAGAATATTTCTTTCTTTTTGATATGATTGATATAAAACTGGTGAGGGAGAAACCTAAATTAGTCAAAGACAATATAAAAAAGAAATTCCAGAACGAAAAACTTCCTCTCGTAGATAAAGTCAGAAAACTCGACGAAGAATGGAGAAAACTAAAATATAAAGGGGATGCTTTAAGATCAGAACGCAATAAGATTTCTCAAGAAATAAATCAAGCGAAAAAACAAAAGAAAGATGCAAAAAATCTTTTAAAAAAGGCCAAGGCTATCCCAAAAAAAATAGCCATGAATGTTGAAAAAGCAAAAAAATTAGAGATTCAGATATATGAAGTGATGCAAAATATACCAAACATGATTCTTCCAGGAGTTCCAATTGCAAAAGATGAAAAAGATGCTAAAGTGATAAAAAAAGTTGGGAAACCGAAGAAATTTTCATTTAAACCAAAAGACCACGCAGTACTTGGGGAAAAACTCAATGTATTGGATTTTGTAAGATCTGCAAAAATCTCTGGCAAAGGATTCTATATCTTAAAAGGAGACTTAGCACTTCTCAATCAAGCTTTGATAAAATATGCAATTGATTTTATGCATAAAAAAGGATATACATATGTGGAGCCTCCTTTGATGCTTAGAAAGAAGATTCTCGGAGCGGCTTTGGATTTAGAAGAGTTCGAGAAAACTATTTATGAAGTAAAAGGTGGGGATCTTAGTCTTATTGGAACTAGTGAGCATGCTCTTTTAGGGCTTCATGCAAACGAACTATTTGTAGAGAAAGAGCTTCCAAAGAAATACTGTTCTTATACAATGTGTTTTAGAAAAGAAATCGGTGCTCATGGAATAAATGAGAAAGGACTTTATAGAACACATCAATTCAACAAAGTAGAGCAGTTTGTATTTTGTAAACCAAAAGATTCTGAAAAATATTATAAAGAAATGCTGGAAAATTCTGTAGAATTCTTCAAAAAACTAGGGATTCCAACACGTGTTGTTGAACTGCCTTCTGGAGAACTTGGAACATGGAGGGCAAGATACACAGACTTAGAAACTTGGAGACCAACCACAAAAACATATGAAGAAGTTGGTTCTATAAGTAATTGCACTGATTTTCAAGCAAGAAATCTAAACATAAAAGTTCAATTAAGAAATGGGGAAAAAGCAGTGGTTCATACTTTAAATAATACTGTTGTTGCAACATCAAGGGCATTAATAGCTATTATGGAAAATAATCAACATAAAGACGGCAGTATTGAAATACCTAAGGTGCTTCAGAAATACATGCATAGTAAGAAGAAGATTAGTGAGAATTCTTTATAAAAATCCCTTTAACTAAACCATTATAGATATATTTTTAAACCATAATCTTCAACTTTGAGAATGGAAATACAATCATTAGGAGATTTACAAGGCTTTTTTGGAGGATTAAAGGAATTAAAAACAGTCTTTCAAAAGTTCGACCAGAGTGAAAACCCAAAAAAAGCTCTTGAAGAAATTATGGGTTTTACAAAAAGGAATCCTGTACTGGATAATTTATTAAAAGTCACTAAAACGTACAATATGATTTTAAGAGCAGGAGAAAAAGCAAAAGAAAGAGGATGGAATTATGCATGCGAAGAAGCTGTAAAGGAAACAGGTGTAAACTATGAGGTAAGAGGTACAGAAAACATTCCTGCAAATGGCAAAGCTTTGTATATCAGCAATCATCCTTACGGTCTTCTAGATGGTGTTTTATTGTTTAAGGGCTTGAATCCCCTTCTTACTAAAATAAGAAGAAAATTAAAAGTAATTGCCTCGAATCAGCTTCAATTCATTAAGGGAATTGAAGATGTGGTTTATTTTGTGCATTCAACAGTAAAAAAACTAAATTTAAGTTCTGTACGGAAATCTTTAAGATATCTTAATAATGGGGGAGATTTAGCAATATATCCTTCTGGGGGGATGTCTAAGGAAGAACTTAAGGAATCTCCTTGGGAAAACAGTTTAGAAACTTTTATTTCATATTCTTCACAGGTAGTTCCTATGTGGTTCTCTGGACCTGACCATGGAAAAATATATAATTTTCTTGCAAAAAATAAAAGAACAGAAAAACTAAAAGGGATTTTCTCGTTAAGAGAAATGTGGAACAAAGCCGGAGAAAAAATTGTATTAAATATTGGGGAGTCAATCAGATTTGAAAAATTGGAAAAAATAAGAGATACTAAACAAAGAGTACAATATCTAAGAGATGCTGCAGAAGACCTAAAAGTTGCTGTGTAAAGGTTTAAAAATAAATTCTAATATGCTATATTAAGCCTCAATGGTCTAATGGCTATGACGCTAGCCTGTCGCGCTGGAGACTCGGGTTCGATTCCCGGTTGGGGCGTTTCTTACTCTAAAGTAATTACAATATCATAAAGTTTATAAAGATTAGACTTTATTAAAGATTTATGGATAATGAAAATTTATCAAACACAATTAGAGAAGTCCTGATTAACAGAAATGTTGAGGCAGTCTATCAGAAAGGGTATAATCCTGAATTTCCGATTAGTGTTGGTGACTCTTTTAAGTTTTCTCTGAGGAAGGAAAATGAAGAAGAAAAACTAATAGTGACACCAAAAAAAGGACTTGAAAGAGAAGATAGAGAAAAAATACAACAATATGGTTCTAAAGAAGTGAAAGCAGCAATTTATGATATTGAAAGAGTTTGGTATATGCCTCAAGAAGAATATGAAGAACATATAAGAGAGATTTATGCTGGAGATCATCTTCCAGAATGGTGGTTCTCCCAAGCTGTTGAATCTCATAAAAAAAGATATGAAAAAAATGAGAAATCTATAGAGCAAATATCAGAAAGGGCTAAAGAAGTTGGCCTAGAAAAAGCTCTTAAGGAATTTGATAAAGAACAAAGGTGGCTTTCTCAATTCATAGTTATTGATAAAAAATAATTATTCTAAAGTGTATTACTTTTTATAGGCGTTCGGTTGGGGCGTTAAATTTATTCTAAGTGCTCGGTTGGAGCGTTTTTTCTGTTAAAATCACAACACTTAAGTAGTAAGAATATCTTACTTTAACATGGAAATAACAAAACTCAGCACAAAAGGACAAATTGTAATACCTGAATCTATGAGAAAAGACTTTGAAGTTGGAAGTGCATTCAGAGTTATGAAAAAAGGTAATCTCATAGTATTAAAAGGAATTGAAGGATTCAACAAAGAAGAGGTGGAAGAAATGGAAGAACTTGATAAAATCTGGAAGGAAATTGACAGTGGAAAAGGCTTAACTCTGACTAAAAAAGAATTTCTCAAAGAGATGGAATCTTGGTAAAAAGAATGACAAAAGAAATAAAGAAAGTAACTCGTTCTCCCAAATTTATTAAACAAACTAAAAGACTTGATTCCTTCAATAAGCAAAAATTAAAAAAACAAATATTAAAAATTCTGGAAAATCCACAGGTTGGTAAGCCTCTGAGATATATTAGGGGTGAAAGAATTTTGTATCTCAGACCGTTTAGATTAATTTATCAATTAAAAGGAGATGATATTATATTATTAAAGTTTGAACATAGAAAAAGTGCATATAAACAATAAAATGGAGCTAAAAGAAGTTAAAAAATTTCTTGAAGATTTGAATCAAGATAATATTACTTTTGACCTTCATTTTTATAAAAGAGTTGGAGAAAGACCTATAAATGAAAGCATAGTCAGAAGCTTTTTATCCCAGATTAATAAATTAGAAAAAATTGAACAAGGGAAAGGTGAAAGATTTAAACTATGGTTTAAAATGAGCAGAAAATATTCATTAGTTTTGATAATTGAAATAAATATCTCAAAAGGTTTAAAAGTAATGAGTGCCTGGAATACTAGTAGAAAATGGCAAGACAAATTAAAACAATAGATTATGACACTAAAAATGATGTCTTCTTTGTTTCTAATGGAGATAAAGTAAAGGCGTCTCTTGATATTGGAGACTTCATTTTAGATGTTAGCCATAATAATTTGGTTTGTGGGATAGAAATAATGGATGTAAGTGAAAATTTAGGTGTTCCTAAGAAAATATTAAAAAATATTCAAAATATTAAGATGTCTGTTACTTATAGAACCAACCATGTTTACGTTTTGCTTATGATGGTCTTTAAGAAAAAGGATAAAGAAGTTAATGTGCCTATTCCGTTAACTCTTGATTTAGGGCATAAGGTTCCTAAGAAAGAAGTTTTAGTATACAATTAACGCAACTGTAACTTTCTACAGGCGTTCAGCACAAGCATTTAATTTAAATATGCAGATTTCTAAAAAAAGAGCATGGGAATATTTGATTTATTCAAAAAATTAGTTAAGGAAAGTAAAACTGAAGAAATTGTTGTTGAAAAAATCAACTTTTCTGACATTGGGGATTGGATTAAAAATAAAATAAACGAAAATGAGCTTAAAGAAAAAGACATCATTGACTTAGTTAAGAAAAAGATTAGTTCATTTAATGAGATAGATTCGATAGATGAGGCAGAAAACAACT
>CAZZCD010000021.1:0-6957 GCA_964652735.1 Candidatus Woesearchaeota archaeon
CAGAGAAAAAACAAGCACAAGTATTAATGTTTTTCCTCCGGCTTTTGGTCTTTCCCTGTATTCTGAGACCCTTTGAACTACTCTAACAGGGGTTTGCAGTGGTTGTCCTGGTTGGGCTTGTTGAAGTGGTTGTTGACCTGGCTGTGTAAATTGTTGGGTTTGTGGTAATTGGGGAGCTTGTAAAGCACGGGCAGCTTCTTCAACATCTTTTTTTAAATAACCTGCGTTATAAAAGCTCATCATTGCTTCTGGTAATGATTCTCCTTTTGCAACAGCATACCTTAATCCCTCAAGAATCTCCTCTTTAACCATTAAAAATAAAAGTAATTAGAGTTTAAAAATTATTTCTATTAAAACTTCAAAACTTTTCCATTTGGTGAAAGATGGGAAGTTTCACCAAGCTTATATCCAAATTCAGATGCAAGTTCAATTAAAGGTGTTTCTTGCTGAAGACTTCCGTGTGCAGGAATCACTTGTTTTGGTTTTAGCATTCGGATTAAGTCCCTCATATCTTCTCGACTTCCGTGTCCATGAACATGAACATTTGTCTGAATCTTAACTCCTGCTTTTCTTAATCTATTATCTAATTTTTCCCGAGCAAGAATATTTAGGGGAACGGGGATTGTGCTTGAGGAAAAAATAACATAATCTCCTTCTTTAAAATGAAAAGAAGTATTTCCTTTTACAATCCGGTCCATAATTGAATTTTCTTCTGCCTGATGACCAGTGCAAACAATAAAATATCTTCCTCTTTCTTTTTCCAATTTTCTTAAAAAAGATTCCCGTTGTTTTGCGAATTTAATCAGTTTCACTTTATCTTTAAATGGACAAGCACTGACTTTTGATGCTGCTTCAACATATTTACTTAAACTTCTTCCTAAAAAGATTATTTCTCTCCCGGTTTTCTGTGCAAATTTCACAATATTATTCAATCTCTCGATATGTGAAGAAAAAGTTGTTACAAAAAATGCAGAATTTTTACCCCTCATTTTTGAAATAGCATCTTCTAACATATGTTGTGCTATTTTTTCTCCGCCAGGTCTTGTTTCAGTGTTAGAATAAAGAGCATCTACAATTAGAACTTTAACACCTTTTTTCCCGAGTTCTTTTAATTTTTTGTAATTTGGAGGTTTTCCTAGTGTAGGATAATTATCAAATTTTAAATCTAAACCATAGAAAAAAATTCCTTCTTTTGTATGAAGTGCTATAAAAACGCAATGCATTGTTGAATGTGTTGTATGAATAAATTCTACTTTATAGCTTGTACTTTTTCCCCTGACTATTTGAAAGGAATCTGGTTGAACCATTTTTAATCTGTTCTTTACTCCTAATTTTTCATCTTCAATTATAGCTTCCAAAACCCTCATAGTAAATGGAGTTGCATAAATCGTAGCTTTAGGATATCTATTTGCAATATAAGGTAAGCCTCCAACATGGTCTAAATGTGCGTGGCTTATGAAAATAGCTCTGACTTTATCTCTCCAGCCAAGCTTATCTAAAACCAAATCATTAGGAATTGCTCCAAATTCTCTTAATTTTTTTTCGTTGTATCTGTTTACCTTTTTGCTTCCTTTTTTAAATCTATGAGTATATTCTAAAACATTTTCTTCCTGGAGTTCAACTATCCCTGGAATATAAAGCCCTGCATCAAAAATAAAAACATCTTCGCCAACTTTTACAGCAGTCATATTCTTTCCAACTTTTTCATACCCTCCAACTGTACAAACTTCCATTTTTTCCAAATTCCTCTTTTATAAAACTATTTAGAAAAACAAGTTTAAAAAGTCTTGTTCCTCATTTATTTTATGAAACCTCTTCGGCCTTCAATGAGGGAAAAAAAGAGATATCTTCTTGTTAAAGGAAATATTAAAGACATTGAAAAAGCTGTTTCTGAAGGAATCGGTGTTTTAGGGATTTCAAAAACAGGGCTTAACTGGATAAAATCAGACAAAAAAAGTGCAATTATTTCTGTAAATAGAGGAGCTGTGGACTCTGTAAAGGCTTGTTTTGCTATATGGTCTGAAAAGCTCTGGGTTGAAAAAGTAAGCGGGACATTAAAGGGATTGAGAAAATAAGGTAAATCCGAAAACCTTTTAAATAGACCTGATTTCTCCAATCTGGTAGGGAATAATAAAAAATCAGAGAATTAGAAAAAGGTTGAATTGATTATAAAATTCTCTTAAAAAGATAAAATGGACATACCATTAGACATGCAGCATCAAGCTATGGGCTATGATCGGACTGCAACAATGTTCTCTCCTGAAGGGACTATTCTTCAGGTAGAGTATGCAGAAAAGACAGTAAGACTTGGAGGTGCAAGCATTGGAATAGTATGTTCTGATGGAATTTTTATTCTTGCTGATAGGAGAATAAAAGATAAACTAGTGATTCAGCAGTCAGCAAATAAAATTCATGAGATTGATTCTCATATAATTGCCAGTGCTGCAGGAATTGTCTCTGATGCAAGAGTTCTTATTGAAAGAGCCCAAGTTTTAGCACAGCAACATAGAATAACATATGATTCTCCTATAGAACCTGAACTTATAATCAAAGAAATTTCCAATATAAAACAGCAATTCACTCAATTTGGAGGTGCAAGACCTTTTGGAGTTTCTATAATGTTAGCTGGAGTTAAAGACAAAAAACCAGAGCTTTACACTAGCGACGTCACAGGAAATTATTTCTCTTACCATGCAAATGCAATAGGAGAAAATGATGAGAAAATTAAAGAAAAACTTCGTGAAAAATACAAGCCAGAATTTACTATCAAAAAAGGTGCAAAAATTGCTCTGGAAATATTTAAAGAAATTCAAGGAAAAAATTTTGATCTTGATAGATTTGAACTGGTTTATATTCAAAACGAAGAGGGACAACTCAAGAGATTGACTAAGGATGAATTTGATGAGTTTATTAAATAATATGAGAATTAGAGAAGAAGTTTTTGAAACAAGTGTAAGAATTATTGAATATCTAGCCGATAAAGCAAGAGGTATTGCTTATTATGAAGATTTGATTAATAATCTCAAATCAGATATCTCTATAGAGATAAGAAAAAGAACAGTTTCAGAGTCATTAAATTTACTTGAAGAGGTGGGGTTAGTTCAAGAATTGGGAACAGACGCCTATAAATTATCATTAAGATGACTAACACAACTGCAAGGATAAAAAAACACGGGAAAGATTTTGAAATTATTGTTGACCTTGATAAAGCATTAAAATTTAAAAAAGACGAGTCTTCTGGTAGTGATTTTTTGGAAACAGATAGTATTTTTACTGATTCAAAAAAAGGTTTTAAAGCTCCAGATAAGGATCTTGAAGAAGTTTTTAAAACAACTGATGTTAATACTATTGCTCAAACCATAGTAAAAGAAGGGGAGATTCTTTTAACTCAGGAACACAGAGATGAGGAAAAAGAAAAAAAGATTAGACAAGTTGTTGACTTTTTGTCAAGTAATGCTGTTGACCCTAAGACAGGAAACCCTCATACGCCTGAAAGAATTAAAAGTGCTTTGGAGCAGGCACACATCAATATAAAAAATATTCCTATAGAAGACCAAATTAAAGAAATCATTGAAAAAATAGGGGGAATTTTACCTATAAAAATTGAAACAAAAAAAATAAAAATAACTATTCCTGCAATTTACACAGGAAAAGTTTATGGTGTAATCAATCCGTATAAGGAAAAAGAAACATGGAAAGAAAATGGTGATTTAGAGGTTATTGTTGCTGTTCCTTCAGGAACACAGCTCTTTTCTTTTTATGATAAATTAAATTCAGTAACTCATGGTTCTGTAATTACAGAAGAGATTAAGGAAGAAGAATAAAAAATGGTAAAAGAAAAAATAGAAAGAAGGGTTGTAATTCCTGGAGAAGTTATTGTAAAAGGAGAAAACTATCTTCCTGGAGAAGGGACAGAGAAAAGAGGAGATGAAATTATTACTGTGAGATATGGTCTGGCTGAAGAATCAAACAGGCTTGTAAAAGTAATTGCATTGTCAGGAATTTATGAACCAAGAAGAGGAAATATGGTAATAGGTAAAGTTGAAAATATTACTTTCTACGGATGGAACATAAATATTGATTCTCCTGATGGAGGATTTCTTCCTATTCAGGAAGTTCCAAAATATGTAGACAAAGACAGATTAAATGAGATTCTTGATATTGGGGATATGGTTGTTGCAAAAATTATTGGTGTTACAAGCAGGGGTATAGATTTAACAATAAAATCAAGAGGCTTGGGAAAAATAGATGAAGGAATAATTATAAAAATAAATTCAAACAAAGTTCCAAGAGTTATTGGAAAAGAAGGTAGTATGATAAATCTTATAAAAAAAGAGTCTGGTTGCAATATTACTGTCGGACAAAACGGATTAATCTGGGTAAAAGGAAATAAAATAGAGGATGAATTGCTTGTAAAAAAAGCTATAATGTTTGTCAATGAAAAATCATTTACATCTGGATTAACTGATGAAGTAAAAAAGTGGTTTGAAAAAAACAAAGGAGAGAAAAAATAAAATGGTAAAACAATTCAAACGATCTGGCGGAAGAAAGCTTGATGGAATAAGAGATATGAAAGCAAAAGTTGGGGTTGTGCCAAATGCAAATGGAAGTGCGATGTTTTCATTTGGAGACACAATTGCAATTGCTGCTGTTTATGGACCAAGAAAGATGCACCCCCAACACAAGCAAGACCCGGAAAAAGGAACATTAAGATGTAACTACAGTATGCTTAGCTTTTCTGTTTCAGATAGAATCAGACCAGGACCAAATAGAAGAAGCACAGAAATCAGCAAAATAACTGAATGGGCTCTTGAACCTGTTCTTATGATTAAAAAATATCCAAATATGGCGATAGATGTTCATATTAATATCTTACAGGCAAATGCATCAACAAGGTGTGCTGGGATTAATGCTGCTGCTCTTGCCCTTGCACACGCAGGAATTCCTATGAGGGATATGGTCTCAAGCGTTTCTATAGGAAAACTCGATAAACAGCTTGTTGTTGATTTAAATAAGGATGAAGAAGATTGGGAAGAAGGGGAAGGTTCAACAGACATCCCAATTACAATGACATCACATGAAGAGCTAACACATATTCAACTTGACGGAAGAATTACTTCAAAAGAATTAAAAGAAGCTATTGAGCTTGCAAGAAAGGCAACAAAAGAAATTTATGAAGTTCAGAAAAAAGCATTAAAAGATTCTGTCAAAGATATAAAATGAGTGGAATAAAAGATATAATGGAGACCTCGAAGTTAACAGAAAAGAGAATAAAAGAATACTTAGCAGAAGGAAAAAGATTTGACGGAAGAAAACCTGATGAATTCAGAGAAATATCCATAGAAACAGATATTTCAAAAAAGGCTGAGGGTTCTGCAAGAGTTAAAATAGGTAAAACAGAAGTTATTGTTGGGATTAAACTTGATGTTTCAGAGCCTTATCTTGATTCTCCTGACAAAGGAAAATTAATGGTTACTTCAGAGCTTCTTCCTTTAAGCTCCCCAAGATTTGAAAGTGGGCCTCCAAAATTTCCAGCAATTGAGTTAGCAAGATTAATTGACAGGGCTGTAAGGGAAAGTAAATTTATACAATTTGAAAAATTATGTATAAAGAAAGGAGAAAAAGTTTGGGCTGTCTTTATAGATATATATTCAATAAATGATGATGGGAATTTAATAGATGCTGCAGGGATAGGGGCACTTATTGCACTAAAAACAGCAAAGTTTCCAAAATATGATGAGAAAAGCGAGAAGGTTCTTCACGAAGAACTTACTAATAAAAAAATTCCTCTTTCAAAAGAGATTCCAATAATTATAACTGCCCATAAAATAGGGGATAACATACTTGTTGATCCAACACTTGAAGAAGAAGATATCAATGAAATAAGAATTACAATAGGTGGAACAACAGATGGAACAATTTTTTCAATACAAAAAGGAAATCCAAAAAAAATAAATATAAAGGATATCTCTAAAATCTTAGATCTTGCTGAAAAAACAAGAAAAAAAGTTTTTTCAAATATAGAGAAATTTTTGAAATAATAAAAATGTTTGACGAAAAATTAAAAGATAAATTCAGCAAATATGAAATTGCAAGAATTCTTGGAGCAAGAGCCTTGCAGATTGCAATGAACGCACCTTTACTGATTAAAGTAAGCAAAGAAGATTTAGAAAAAGTAAAATATGATGCCCTTAAGATAGCTGAAATTGAATTTGAATCAGACATCTTGCCTATTTCTGTAAAAAGACCTTTTCCTCAGAAAAAAGAGGAAAAATTAAGAAGAATTAAAGAACAAATAAGTGAAAAAAAGATTGAGGGAATAAAATCTGAAGAAGAAAAGGAAATTGCAAAAGAAGGAGAAATCATGGGACTTGTCAATCCTGAAGAAGAGAGGGAAGAAGAAACAGAAGAAGAAAGCGGGGAAGAGGAATAATTCTAGAATATAAATCTTTAAAAAAGAAATAATTGTAGGAGATTTATGGGATTGAAAGAAAAATTAAAATCTACAGGAAAAGTAATAATTATTTCTGCCTTGGGATTTGTGGTGGCTGCAAACATGTATACTGTGGTTAACTTTCAAAAACACATTGATTATATCTAAGACTCCAGCATACACAACTTGGATCAGCATTTTGTCTTAATACAAATTTCATCTTGACCAATTATGCAATAAACTACAATCACTTTGAAGAAATTCGATGAAACTATTCATATTCGAATATGAATATCGTATGTGAATACGTCCAACAATTCCTCTAGAATCAGTAGACATAATTATGGGATCCCAACAACGAGATATGTGTAAAGCAGGGATATTCTGTTTACAAGAATAATTTATTCCCGCTATTAAACCTCTTCTCGTCCAGCACATACTAATATGTTTATTATCTATGGGTCTACTCTGATCCCATGAACTACTTTTTGCGGCACCAGCCGAATGTTGTCGTAATATAAAAG
>CAZZCD010000022.1:0-6775 GCA_964652735.1 Candidatus Woesearchaeota archaeon
CCCCTCCTTTTCAAGAGGTCTTGGAGGCAGTTGGTTCTCCTGTTTATTCAATGAAAATGGCTCCTTCATGGGGTCAGGCTGCAGGACTTCAAGAAGGATATTTTTCAGGTTATGGACAAATGCTTCCACAGATAAATTATGAAACTTTTGGTGCAGGTTTTTCACAACTTCCCCAAGAACTAGGAGGTCAAATGCAAGGAGCAAAAGGAGCTAGAATGTCTGGGAGACCAATGGAATGATTATTACAGTTTTGTTAAATAAAAAGAATTAAAAACTATAATACATAATATATATTGTAAAATATAAAAAGAGGAACATGGCTAAAAAATCAAATAAGAAATCTAAAAAAAAGTCAAAAATATCTAAAAGAATTAAAGCGAATAAAGATTTCCCGACCTTGCAGCTTAAAAAAGAGTCAGATATTGCAATGGATTTTGCCGCAAAAATCTATAAAAAATTTGACAAAATGATAAAATCTGTTGTTCTTTTTGGTTCAGCTGCAAAACAAGCTGCTGTAACTGGTTCTGATATTGATATTGTAATTATTATTGATGATGTAACTGTTAACTGGGACCAGGAGCTAACAGCATGGTATAGGCAAGAACTTGAAAAACTGGTAAAACGCAACCCGTATCAAAGCAGTCTTCATATTAATACAATAAAATTAAGCACATGGTGGGAAGATTTAATGAGGGGAGACCCTGTTGTGATAAATATTTTAAGGTATGGTGAAGCAATGATTGATCTTGCAGGATTTTTTAATCCATTGAAGTATCTTTTGGTTAAGGGAAAAATTAAGTCAACACCTGAAGCAATTTATTCTGCTTTACAAAGAGCTCCTCTGCATATTGCAAGAAGCAAAATGGCAGAGTTAAATGCTATTGATGGATTATTCTGGTCTATGGTAGACTCAGCTCACGCAGCTCTTATTGCAAAAGATGTTCCTCCAGCATCTCCAGAACACATTCCAGGAGATTTAAAAGAGAATTTTGTTAATGCAAGAAAACTAAAAATGAAATATGTTATTTGGTATCGTGATCTACTTGTCCTGCATAAAAAGATTGCTCATGGCGAGGTTAAAAATCTGAAAGGCATTGAGATAGATTCATGGCAGGAAAAAGCAGAAGAATTTTTAGAAGTCATGGCTAATCTTGTTAAAGATTTGGTTGAGTAAAGAAACAATTAAAATTATTCTTCTTTCATCACTAACTTCTCTAATCCACCCTTTAAACTTTCAGCTCCTTGACCAAGAGCTAGTGAAACTCTTTGGGTTGTTTGATATTGTATATATCCACTTATTAAGCTCAGTGCAATTTTTTTGTCTTCTTCATTTTCAGATTGAGCTAAATCAGTAATATATTTTCCCTTATACTTTTCTTGAATATTTGAAGTATCAAAGCCAAGGAAAGACATTATATCATTTACTTTAACTGCACTAAGAGATTGCTGCATAATGTTTGCACTTGTTTTTATTATATCATGTTCAGAAACTTGTCCAGAATATCTTTCTCCCTCCTTTCTTGAGTTAAGCAAACTATCTTTTATTAAATCAGATTCTTCTCCAGATTCCAGATCATAAGTTGTAGGTTTAGAATTTATTGCAGGAGAATATAAATAGTTTTCAACAACTTTATTAGCATTTTCTCCATAACCACTATCTTTTTTATGAGTATGGTAAGCTGTAGATAAATCCCAAAGTTTTGATTCATTAAGATTTTTCAAAGCAACTAATCTCATTCTTTCTCTAGCTTTTTCAATTTCTTCTTTTGTTGGTTGTTTGTCTGTCTTTTCCATGCATTTTCAAGAAATCTAAGGTTTATAAATGTTTGGGTATTGTAACTACCAGACAAAAGTAACACTTAATTGGGTTCTTGAGTTTCAGTTTCCAGTTTTGGAGAATAAGGAATAATTCCCTTTAATACATCATAACAATGAGTTTTGTATAATCTTTCTTCGTTTCCAGTAAGAGATTTTTTAACATTGACTTCTTTGGCCTTAACAGCCAATTCTACCTCAAATCCTTTATCAACAGGTCTTACAGATGCTCTTCCTATTAATTCATTGACAGTCCACCCCTCTTCTCTACGGAGATAAGAATAATAGTCTTGCCCTAAGGCTTCAAGTAACTTTTTAAGCGTTTTTCCTTCAATTCTTCTTTTTCTTAATGCCATTTTCTTTAATTTTTTCAAGAAATATGAACTTTATAAATATTTGTGTCCCGTTATTCTTCAAAAGAAGTAACAACTATTGCATCTTTAACCCTTACTTTTTAACAAACTCATAAACAATCTTCTTTTTTCCTGGAATTTTTGGCTTTACTTGCTTTAAAACATCTCTTGCAAGCTTAACATCTCTTTCATTAGGAACAGCAAGGAAAAATATTCTACTTCCGTCTCTGACAATTGCTGCTTTTCCTGCAGATTTTCCAAAAGCCAGCTGCATTCCTGTCTGCATTCTATCAGCCCCAGGTGTGGTCAGCATTTTATTCTCTCGTTGAATATGGTGTGGGTAAGAAATAATCCTAAACAAATACTGGCCTGAAAGTTCTTCATCAAGTTTTTTATTAATATACTGCCTACAAGCCTCTAATGCATTATGCCTTATCTGAACCTTTTCTTTAGAAACCAAACTAATTTCATGAGGAAACTTTCCTTCGTTATAAAGAGCTTGAGAACCCATACTAAATTTTACAATTTTCTGCTGCGGAACTGTTTTGACATAAGATTTTCCCTTTTTCTTGCTTACCCTTGTATAAGGAACAACTTTTTTCCTTGAATACGCTGATGCTTTTCTAAGTCCCATTTTATTTTACCTCCACGTCTGTTGTAATTGCCTGGCCTGGAAGACCTTTTTCAAAAATTGCTCTTACAAGACCTTTATTTCCATGTGGACTTGAAACTTTTCCTTTAATCCTTTTTCCTGCAGGAGATTTCCATTCAACAATCTTTCCTACAAATTTCTTAGCTTTTTCTCTATTTGATGCTCCAACATCTAATAAAAAATGTCTTTCATGAATTGTTTTCCTTCCTCTTCGAAATTGTATAACTTTGCCTTTCATAATAAACTATCACCAAAATTAGTTTTTAAAACTTTTTAGAGAACAAGCTCAAAATCTCCAAGCTCCTTCTTCACAAGATCAAAGACTTTTGGGTCAACTTTAAGTCCTTTTCCTGATTTCTGTTGCTCAATACATGCTGAAACTTCTTTCATGCTTGAATCTTCAATTTTATTAGTTATTTTTTGCACATCCTCTCCCCTAAAAAGAAAACTTATTCCATTACAATGTAAAAGTTCTGCAGTCATATCTTTTCCATCCTTTTTGTATCTAAGCCTCATTCTTCCTTTTTCCAAGGTAACAAGGTCGCTTCTTTGAGAGTAGTCAATAAGGTCATTAATCAAAATTGACGCGTTTTTTCTTGCATTATCAACCTTGTGAGCATTTAGTTTTCCTTTTTTAAATTCAGTTTTTGCTTTAATAACATCTTTTAAAATTTTGAGATGTTGCTGTGTGAATTTTCCTTTTTTCACAAGCCCATCAAATCCAGAAACAATTGTTGCCTGAGATTTTTTACCGAGAATAGCTTCAAGCAGACCAAATACATCCTTGTGAATTTGCTCTATTGTTTTTTCTTGGGATCTTTTTTCTATCTGCTTTCTCAGCTCTTTAAGTCTTTTTAGATAATCATCTGTATCACAAATAAGCTTGTCAAGCTCTGCCCCTTTAATTTCTTTAATTTTTTCGTGCTCAAAATCTTTGTAAATACCAACAATTTTTTCAAGAATATTGATATATTTTTTTTCAAGCATTTTTTCTTTGTCAAAAAAAATCTTTTTCATCTCGCTGGCTGTCTGCTTTGGTGTTGGCGGTGGAAGTCCGTAAAGCATTAACAAAGCTTGAGAAGGAGTCATAATACCCCAATAAATATCTTGAACAAGTATATCAAGAAGAGTTGCCTTTGCCCTTTTAATTGTTTTATCTCCCATAGACATAAACATATCAATTGCTTCTGGAGACGGCTTCAAACGCCCCATTTTAAGAAGAGCTTTCCACGGAAGAAAGGTTCCCTTGTCATAAAGCGGAACACCATCACGAATAAAAGTAAACATAATAGGGTGCGCATCTTTAACAGATTCCCAAAAATCAGTCAAGAGATAAATTTGTACATTAAGAATGTTTTTCTTCACGCCTGCAAGAGCAGTTGCTTCTATAACATATTGATAAATCATTCCTTTAAGCCTTTCTTTCAGCTCAAGTCTAGGCATTTTTTTAACATCTGTATCATTAATAATTATAAAAGAATCAACATCTGATTCTTTGGTCACATCCCCCCTAACAAGACTTCCTGCAATAACATAAGAGACAACATACTTATCAAACTTTTGAAGAACAAGAGATTTGTGAATTTCTGCAACCCGTAAAGAAGAAAGAATTCCTTTATCATGAAGAGGAAAAGACATTCCTATAGCACTTGCAAGATCAAATTTACTGTCAAGACACGTCTCCCAGACATCAACAGGAGTTTTTATGTAAATCCATACGTTTTGTTTTGTCCCCCCAATCTCAGAAACAATTTCTTTTTTTATCTTTGGAATTTCCTTAAATTTATCTTCTGGAATTATGACATAAAGATGAACTTTTTTCTGGATTTTCTGGATTTCTTCCTGAGGGATATCTTCTCCAATCTCTTCTTCAACAAAGCTCTTTATTGATTGTGGTGGTAAAATTCCAATTGCCTGGGTAAATGGGTATTTTTTAACAATAAAAATTTTAAGTTTTTCAAGCTCTTTCTTTGTTTTTTCAAGCTCTTTCTTTGTTTTTTCATGATCTTCAGGCAAAGGGGTTTTTTTAGCAGAATATTGATTATTTAACTCCATGCCTGGAATTTCAGGGCTTTCTTCTGATTTGTTGTCTTTTTTCATCAGTGAAAAAATGGAGAGCCTATTTTTAAAGCTTTCTAAAGATAAATATGCGCGAGCCGGGAGTCGAACCCGGGTCACCACGTTGGCAACGTGGTATACTAACCACTATACTACTCGCGCATAAAAGAAAGAAAGCTATAATATTTTTAAAGTTTGTTAGAAAGCAGAGAAATAATTCAAAACCCCTGCAAAACTCACCCAGAGAATATAAGGAATCAGGAGATAAGAAGATGCTTTGTTTATTCTGCAGGTTACGAGAATCATAATTAATATTGAAATCCAGAGCAATATTAATTCATAAAATGCGAACAAAGGATTTTTTAAACCAAAATATAAAATACTCCAGAAAATATTGAGAACAAAATTAATCCCAAACACCCAGGCAACAAGACTTTTTTGTTTTTTGTCCGAATTCTTCCATGAAAGATAAAGTGAGATTGCTATAAGAAAAAACAAAATATTCCAGACAACAGGAAAAACCCAGTTTGGAGGTGTGATGCTTGGTTTAATTGACTCATACCATACAGAATCTGTCACAGGAGATGTGAATAAGCTTCCTACAAAAGCCACAAGATAAACTATCACCAGACTTACAATAAGAATCTTCCAGTTAATTCTCTTTTTCATTTTCGACATGGTCCTGCCAGGAATCGAACCTGGGTTTACTCGGTGTAAACGAGCCGTCTTAGCCATTGGACTACAGGACCTTAGTTTAAAATAGAAGAATTTGGCTTTTAAAAGTTTTGAAACGCCCTGACCAGGAATCGAACCTGGGAGTCCCGAAGGACCACGAGTTCCAGTCGTGTGCAATACCACTATGCGATCAGGGCTTTGCTCTGTCGCACTAACCTAAAGGAGGGGTTAGTGTAAGGGGAACCTTGGTGCCCCCCATATGCGATCAGGGCTATATGGATAATCAAAAAAAGAAATATATAAAATTAACTCAATCCTTCCTGTAAATTTTAATTTATAGAAAGACTGATTTAATCAGTCTTTTATCTCAATCTTTATGTTTACGTTTTTTGGAATTTGCATTCTCATGATATGGTGAAGGACTTTTTCATTTGCAGGCAAGTCTATAAGCCTTTTATGAATCCTCATCTCAAAATTATCAAATGTTGCTGTGCCGTCACCACATGGAGATTTTCTCGTTGTTACTCTAAGCCTCTTTGTTGGCAAAGGAACAGGACCTGAAATTGTTATCCCTGCTTTTTTTGCTACTCCTTTAATAAAATCACAGACATTGTTAAGCATTTCTATATCTGTACTATTGAGTTTTATTCTTACTTTAGGCATTTTTTATATTTGTATGATTTATCTTATAATAGAATTTAAGATTTATTTTTAAATGTTATCTTTTAAATTTATCACATAGTCATGCAGTTATGAATTATCAAACCATCAAAAAAAGGTTTTTCTTAACTCGTTAAAAACCTTTTTATACTAAAACTTTTTATTATGTTTATAGTTAGTTAAATAAAAGAGGAAAAATAATGATAATTCTATTTAAAGGGAGGTTGACGGTCAAGGAACCGTAGGTGCCTTACCATGGCAGAAGTATTTACACAGATAAGTCTTATTATTTTGATAGTACTTGGTGTTTCATTTATAATGAGGCTGCTTAAACAGCCATTAATTATAGCTTATATTATTTCAGGAATTATTGTTGGTCCTTATTTTCTTGGCATCTTGCCTGGAATTGAAGCAGTTCACACATTTTCAGAGATTGGGATAGCGCTTTTGCTTTTTATTGTTGGTCTTCATTTAACTCCAAAAGTAATAAAAGAAGTTGGTAAAATTTCCTTGATTACAGGACTTGGGCAGATATTTTTCACAGCAGTGATTAGTTATTTTA
>CAZZCD010000023.1:0-5732 GCA_964652735.1 Candidatus Woesearchaeota archaeon
CATTATAAGTTATTGCCTTAACATGGACACTTGTCTTATAATTTATTATATCATCTCCTGAAACTTCTGCCTCTATTGTAAAATTTTTTTCATTGATTTTTATATTCTTAACATTTGAAAGTAAGAAATTCTCGCTATCAAATAAAAACAAAAACTCCTCTAAAAAATTGTATAACAGGCTTTCAATATCTTTCCCATTTACCTTTATCTTTAATTTTTTCTCTTCTTTAACTTTCCCCTTATATATTATATTCAATATAGCTAAAGCAGAATTTTCAAAAACCTCCTCAAGAGTTTTTCCAAAAACCCTGAATTTTATATCTGCGGTGTGCTCTAAAAATTTGAATTTTTTTTCCATCTCATTCCTCCCAACAAAACAATTTTAATTGTCTTGGATTAAAAATATCAAGTGTTGAGGTTATAAGAACTGATTGCACATAAACATTTTTTTCAGATTCTTCTCCCAAACACAAGTTTTCTGGAGGACAGATTTTTGCAACACATTCAAGCCATTCTGGTGTTTTATCACTTATCTTATCTTTTGTTTCAGCAGGGAATAACGCATTATCCCATTCAATTCCCCCACCTATTTCAAGATTAAGAACTTCTTCTCTTAAAGTATTATTTAACTGTATCTCTCTTAAAATAGATATTTCAATATCATAAACTTGTTCAGAAATATCTTCTCTTTGAATTCCTCCTCCAAGAACAATCATAGCAGCACCAAGCACTAGCAAAATTGCAGTAAAAGCCTCAGCAATTCTTATCCATCCTTTGTTATTTATCATTTTAAATCACCAAATTCCTACAGTCAAAGAACCAAGTTCTCTGGCAGCATCTTCGCTTATGTATTGTATTGGAAATTCATCAACAAAAACACTTACTAAAACTTCTTTTTCTTCTGTTGCAATACTTGTCCCATTAGCATAAGTAAAATTAAGTCTAAATTCATTTCTAGCAATATTTAGTTCTTCTTTTAAACTTTCATAATCATTATTGTAATCTTCAATAAGCTGAATTATTCTTTTTTCAAAAATATTTTTTTCAGATTTTATAAGTCCAAATATATAACCTGACCCTTCATTTAACTCTTGACAAGATGGTGCTTCTTCAATAGGGTCAAATTCGTCTGACCTATAAATTTTTAAAAATATTTCATCCCCAAGTCCTTCTACAATCAGATTCTGTCCTGAAATTTTAGAAGTAAGAACATCTCCAGTATTATTTCTTACAATAACCCCATCTTCTTCTTCAATTTCCATTCCATTAAAAAAACCATTTAATTGTACACAGGGAGGGGTCGCATCAATTAACACAGAAACACTTGTTAGCTCTGTTGAGGCTCTTTCTATTAATACATCTTTGAGATGATTAAGAAGATTTTGATTATTTTCTGTTCCAATCGCTGGTCTGATTATTATATAAATAAACATGATAAAAGTAATAAATATTACAAATGAAAGCACAACTCCTACATGAGATATAACTCCAAGACGAGACATTTTTCTTTTCATATCATCCTCCAAAAAGCACATTTGCTCCTGTTGCAATTAAAAATGCAAGCAACATTAAAATAAAAGAATGTCTAACCCCTGCTTTGATATTCCCTTCTGATAATTTTCCTATAGCTAGACCACTGAAAAATCCCTGCACTAACAAAAGATAAAGGAAAGACGAAGATATTTCTTGTTGAGTTATTGGAGCACCTTCACCTCCTATACCTCCAATTCCACCTATTCCAACAGCGCCTCCTAAATCAGGAGCAATATTAATAAGCAAAGGAAGTATTTGGAACTGAAGTACAAGAATTATAACTATGAAAACAAAAAAGATAATATATCCCTGAACCACAAGAGTTGATATGGCAGCTTTCCTTTCTTTTTTTAATTTTTCCACCGTGCTTATTGCTTCTGTGACAGATTCAAGTATTCCCCCTATTTCTCCCCCGCTTTTTTCTGCCTGTCCTATTAATGTCAAGGCCCTTGATATTGCCCTATTCTTGACATCACGCGAAAAAGTTTGAAGAGCTTTTTCTAAAGGAATTCCCAAAGAAATTTGATTAGCTAATTTCTTGATATTCTCACTTAAAACCCCATAAGGCTTGTCTTTTACATTGATTATGCTTTTGTTTATTGGTGTTCCTGTCTTGACACTTTCAACAAGATTTCTTGAGAATTCTAAAAACATTTCTTCTTTTTCAGAAGAAATTCTCATTTCATTAATTATTGAGACCACAAAAGGGGCAACACCTATTAAAACACCAATCCCAAACACAAAAAAGAAATATCTTGTTCCAAGTAAGAAAAAAGAGAATATAATAATGGCTATAGAAAGGCCAATCACAATCCATTGTATTTTTTTAGATTTCATTATTAAGTTTTAGGTTGTTTTATATGTAAGAATGTTAAGAAGAAAATATTGACAATTGAAACCACAAGTATCATTACAATACTAATCATAGAAGGGCTTAACGCAATTCCTAAACCACTTATTCTCATCATCATCAGCACAAGCATTAAAACCATAGGGGCAGCAATAACAACACTAATATAAATATCCATAAGTGTTTCAGCAGTTTTTAACTGTTTTTCCATGTCTAACCTATGTTCAAAAAGAAGGGTTTGAGATCTTTTTTCAAAAAATTCTGAAAGATTTCCTCCTGATGTTATTGTTGTTGCCAAGCCATTAAACACATCAGCAAGTTTTCTGCTCGGACTGTTAAACGACCTATTTCTAAGAGCAGTAACAAGGTCATAGCCATAAATATTTATTTCATTTTGAAGTTTTATAAACTCCTTTTCAAGATTAGGATACTCTTTTGTTGCAATGATTATATTAAAAATTTTGCTTGGCTCTATCATAGAGCCTGATATTGACGACATATGTATTACTGCAAAAGGAAGTTCTCTATTAATTTTGCTTTCCAGTGATTTTTTTTCAAGAGAAGGATAAACATAAACAAAAAAGAAGGTTGCAGCTGGTATTGCAAATAAAATCCAGAAAATTTTCAAGAATCTGAGTCCAATACTTTCTTCAACACTGACTATAAAAGGAGGAAGTGTTGAGAGGGTGAAAAATAGGAAAAAAATAGTAATAAACAAAGAGACAATTACAGACACAAGGGTTGCAAAAAATATCAGAGAAATATAAGCTGCAGGCACAAATTCCATGTTTGACTTTATAAGGT
Source organism: Candidatus Woesearchaeota archaeon (assembly GCA_964652735.1). GTDB lineage: Archaea > Nanobdellota > Nanobdellia > Pacearchaeales > GW2011-AR1 > ASMP01. Next base: position 3,188 of record CAZZCD010000023.1, read on the forward strand.
TTCTTTTTAATTTTCTAAACATGCCTTTATTAATAAAAGACATCGAGGTCTTGTAAAAGATTTTGCTTGAAATCTTAATATATTTGCTTGGTTTTTTCTCTTTCTTTTTAACAATTTTTTTCTCTTTCTTTTTTATTCTTTTTAAGGTAAGTTTTTCAAGAGAAGTTGGTTTGAGTTTTTTATCTATTTTCTTAAGGGGGACTTGCCGAGGATATGTGGGTTTTGCAGGAATCGTTGGTGTTGTTTTTTGAGCAAGAGGTTTAAATAAAGAAATTTTTTCTGCAGAATTAATTACCTCTTGTCCTGTTTTCTGAAGTGATTTTTTTAAAATAATCACTTGTGAAGAAACCATTCTTTTTTCTTCAGGGTTATCTGCATTTTTGAAATGATTAAATAAGGAATTTAGTTCACTAACTATTTTTTTTTCTTGCAATATGTTTTTCCCGATTTTCTCAATTGAGGGATTTTTTATCATTTGGCAATCTCCAGAATTTTTCTTTGTGTTTGAATAAGAATCTTTTTTAATTTATTAAAATTTTCAGAATCTTTTTTTTCATAGGTTTTTTTAAATTTTTCAAAGGAAGATTCTAATGTTCCAACAAGCTGCTTAAGAAGCAAAATATCACCATCTTTTATCATGTCTCGAAAAAGAAATTTATCTTATTAAATTTTTCTTTTTGCTGTTTTTTGTTGCTGCAAGAATTATCATATAAATCTTTATAAAGAGTATATTTATTGAAGTTTTATGGCACCATTAATTGAAGTAAGTGAAGAAGGAATAATAAACATGAATTTACTGGTACCTGGAATATACTATAATTTAACATTAATTCGTCCTCAGATAACAAAAGAAAATGTAGAAAAGGAAATTACCAGTATAGAGAAAAAACTGGCTAGATGTGGAACCCATACCGCGGTTGTCGTGACAAAAGATTATGAGGCAGGAAATGTTAGAGTCCCCATCCGTAAATACAGCCCTGAGGTACCTAACTCTCAAAAACGTTGTAGAACAATAAACTTTATTCCCCTTAAAAAATGGCTTTTTCTTCAAGAACACGAAAGGTTCGAAGAATGGGCGCATAAACAACGAGACAAACAAGAAAAATACATTTCTGACAAGTACCTATAGTCTTGTTTGTACTTTAATCTCTCAGATTCGTCTCCATAAATACTCCTTAAAAGAAAACAAGATTTGTTTCTTATAATAATTCCAACAAATTCACTCAATTCCAAATTTACTCAAAATTTCTTCTGGTTTTTTATAATATTGAGTAACCATATCCTGGAACTTTTGGAAACCAAAAACTTTATTTTCATACATTTTATAAATTAGCTGTGCTCTTTTTCTGAATTCAGACTGAAGTTCATCCGTTGTAATACCATAACTTTTTGAAATTTTTTCAAATATCTTACTATTCTTCTTAAAATAGAATCTGTCTTCTACAGGATTCCAGACAAAAGGAGTATTTGTCATAGTAACTCCTTCAGCAGTCACATTTATTATTTCCACTATCTCTTTTAGTTTTCTTGTTTCGTGTTTTTGTGAAACAGCATGGGTCATGATGCAAATACAGTCAAGAACATTTAATAGTGTTGGAGAAAGCTCTATCGGCGGTGTTTCAAGTCTTTTTATTACAGTGTCTACAGAATCTGCGTGCATAGTGCTTATTGAAGAATGTCCTGAAGCCATGCCCTGGAATAACACATAGGCTTCTTTTCCACGAACCTCTCCCACAATCACATAATCAGGATTTTGTCTGAAAGAGCTTTTTAACAGGGTGAATAAGTCAATTTCTCCGACATTTCCTATTCCTATAGCTCCTCTGACAACACTTGGAAGCCAGTTTTCTCTGGGAAGATTTAATTCTCTTGTATTATGAACAAAAATATTATTACATAAAAACTTTTCATATTTTGGGATGCTTAGGTCAAAAACTTCTAGTTCTTTAGAACTTATCTTATTAATTCTTTTTACTTTGTCCCATAAAATGTCATTATGTGATAAATCATTAAACTCTGAACTAACAGGAGAAATCTTTTGCATATAATTTCTTCCAATATTCTGCATGCCTTTCAAATAAGGATAAGATAGTTTTTTTTCAGATATTTTATTTAATTCATACATCTTTAATGTACTTAGTGGAATTACATCAGAAACTGTATGGTGTGCTTTTGCGTTCAAAAGCATTAGTTTTTCATTTTTTCTCTCTTGTAAAAATCCTATTTTTTTAAATTTCTCAATATTTTTTTGAGATGAGATAGACATATTGATACATTTATCTTTCCTATTAAAATCATTTATTCTGGAGATTATTCCAAGCCTCAAAAATATTGTTTGGAGATTCTCAAGAAGAGCATAACTTTGAGAAGCACAACTAACCTCATATTTTTTAACAGTCCCATCTGCACTAAAATATCCTCTTATAAAATTCTTTATTTGATCATTTGAAAGATTAAAAATAAATTCCGGTATTTTTTTAGTGCTGGAATATCCCTTAAACTGGAGAAAATCTTTCATAAATTTATAAAATACAGTGCTATGTAT
>CAZZCD010000024.1:0-5447 GCA_964652735.1 Candidatus Woesearchaeota archaeon
GTTCTCTTTCATAGCATTCTAACATTTCAATTGTTCTTGTAATAACCCCGTCGAAACTCTCTCCAGAGTACAACTTTAAGGATTTCAACTTCTCTTTAGTTTCTTCCCTCACGCTTATATTCTTTTGAACCATATTATATGATTATAGAGAGAAACGCATACTTATAAACTTTTTGGCAAGATACACACGCCGAGCATTAGCTAGATATAAAAAAATAAAAAAATAAAAACAAAAATTAAATTAAAAATTAATAATAACTTTCACCGAATTCTTCAGTTTTTTTGGATTTCTTTCCAAGTAAAACAACCAATACAACCAGTAATACAATAAAGATTATTGCCAGTACGATTGTCAAAACAATGATTGGGCTTGTAATATCTCTTCCTTCAAAATTCTTGCTAAAGCTAACTGTATCAACAAGTGTCCCACTTGCAGAAAATACATTCACAGTATAAGTTTGTGTTCCTAGAACATCTGATGTAGCATCCACCATAATTGTTTTACTTGATCCAGCTGGAACAGCAACAACACTTTCGCTTAAACTTACAGATACAACAGCTGTGGACTGGGGAACAAGTCTATAAACAACCAACTGATTTGTTGGGTTCACAATAAGCAGTTGATTACCAGACACAATAAAATGTCCTTCAGAGAAAGCATTTTCTATAACAACCTGAACAGTTTCGCTTGAAACTAGGTCTTCACTCTCAATTTCTAATTCAAGAGCATAGACACCAGGATTAGCATCAAAAGGAAGCTGAAGAAAAATTCTTTCGCTTGCAGTATCTTCTTTGCTTTCAATACACTTTCTAGTTATGTTAACACCATAGTTGTATACAGAGTCTTTTCCATCGTCACACTCAAGTGCAACAATGTCTCCGAAGAAAACTGATTTTTCAATATCCAAAGCAGATATTCTTGCAGTCACATACACATCATCCAAGTTATTGTAACCTATATTTCTCAAAACAAAATCAACCGGGAAACTTTCTCCAGCACTGATTGTCTGAGGCACATTAACAGACAACACATCAAGATTGTAAGATTCTCTCTGAATCCTTAAGCTAAAACTATCTTCTATTCCAGAGTTTCTGCCATCAAGTTCAATCTTAAGATCAACATTATCACTTAGCTCATCTTTAAGGTCATATGGGACCTCAAGCTTAAGTGATTTTGTATAGTCAAAATCTGTTTCAACATCGAAATATTTTGTCTGTGCTTCAGCATCTGCTTTTTCACCCTTAACTTCAATTTCAAGTCTAACATCTGAATCATTGACATGTGATGTAAATTCCACTCTTACAATTACTGTATTACCAGCAGTAACAGCTACAGAATCACTATCAACATCTATTCCATCAACTTCAACTGAAGTTATAATGTAGTCAGAATTGTTATTGTAAGCACTAACACTAGCAGCTAAGAACAAAACGCTTACAAGCATTATGAAAGAAACCAAAAGTTTCTTTATTTCCATATTTTTCATATTTTATATTTAATTTTTTACTAGAAGACTAAGTCTTCTATTTAATTTTACAAACTTACAAATCCCTTATAAACTTTATGGTGATAACAGAAAATAGTAATTTTATAGTACTAACTGTGAGTAACATAGGGTGAATGGGTTTTATTTAGAATAAATCCTCGCTCCAAGTACAGAATCCTCAACAGGAGACGGGCTCTCATTGATAACAACAATCTCTTTGTTCTTCGGTAAGTTTGAAATTAGTTTTTTCCATTCTTTCCTCGTTGTTCTCTTGTGGTGCTTTTCTCCTTTTTTACCATATTCTATTCCTGAAAAATGTAAGTGAAGCTTTTTGTGTTTTTTGAATTTTTTAAAAACCTCTTTGAAATTATATGATTTATATCTTGCTAAGATATGTGCAAAATCAATACAGAATTCACAACCTGTTTCTTCACTTAGTTTATAAATTTCATCAACACTTCCAAATACATTTGTTCTGCCTGTTGTTTCTGGAGCAAGTTTTGGAGTGTATCTTCTTTTTTTCATTTCTGCTTGCATTTTAAGAATCTGTTTTTTGATGTTTGCATAAGCTTTCTTCCTATCTCCACCATAATATCCCGGGTGAAAAACAACTCTGTAAGCACCAAGCCAGGTTCCAACTTCACAAGATCTCAAAATTCTCTCCTTACTTTTCTTAATTTTTTCTTTATCATCTGAATTCAGGTTAATCCAGTAAGGTGCATGCACACTTAACTTTATCCCATATTTTTTAGCAGCACGTCTGATCCTAACAGCATCTTCTTTTCTTTTTATATAGACTTGATATGTAAAGGGAATTTCACACGCTTTAATTCCAAAATCGTGATATCTTTTAAAAGTCTCTTCAACCTCTTTTACAGGTCCCATTCCAGCAGGTCCGAATTTCACTGTCATGATTTTCTGAGAAAATCAAAGAATAAAAAGGTTTTGAATAAGAGTTAAATGCTTTTTAATTAACTAAAGAAAATAAATCAATTATGGCTTATTTGGTTTTTTCAATTGTTTTAATTCTTTTTTAAGTTTATCTGCTTTATCTATATTAAAACCTGCATTGGCAGCTAAAAACAACCCTCCTAAAACAAGCAGACTTTCAAGTTTCGACTCTTTTAATAGTTCAACTAACCCCCACCACCCATATTCAACAATCTCATTTACAATTCCATAAACCCCAACCCCAAAAATTCCAGAAGCAACCGTAAGTTTTGCTATTCCTAAAGAATAGAGTGATCTCATTTTTTTCTTAATTCTTTTATACTCTTGTGTCGGTAAATACTCCTCGCCATCAATAGGCAAACGAGGTACTCTTTTGTCTACTACTTTCATAAATTCCCCCTCTTTTATTTTAACAAACTCTTCTGTATATCCTTGCTGTCTTGTAGATTTTGGAGACTCATCTGGTTCTTCTCTATCATACCAATCATCATAATTTGTAGGTTTTGGGGGTTCAGAGGATTCTTCTCTACTTACCCTTCCTGCCAAATCCACATCTTCCCCCGAAGATTCTTCTAATATCTGGCGCTTACTTCCTAAGACAATTTCTTTAAGAGTATTTCCTTTTTTTAATTCTCCTATCTTTCTATTTCCTTCATAAATTTCTTCAGCAGAATCTCTAAAAAAAGTTTCATTTCTATGCCTAGTTTCACTTAATTTTCTTCCTTGTGGATCCCGGGTCACTTGTACTTTTTCTGGGAAAATAAGTCCTTTAGTCTCTTCACTAGTTACTGCTATTTTTTCTCCAGACATGTCCCGAGTTACCTCTACTTCTTTTTGGGAAAACAAGCCCTGGGTCTCTTTTTTTATTTCTGCAACTTTTTCTCCGTCTTCATAAACATATGTTCTTTCTTTTCCCCACAAATTAGTTTCTTTTTTGATTTCTTTTCCCATGTTCTTTCATCTTATAAATTTATAATTACAACCTCGGTATTTAAGTATTTTGATGAAGCAAACAGTGAGGCACCCAAGAAAATCAGAGAATAAAAAGGTTTTGGGATGGAGTTAACAGCGATTAATTATAATAAGCGAATGCACTGAAAATGTTAAGAAATTATTTATATACTTTCTAAAATTCTATAATTCTTAATTGTATTCCACCTTTCTTCAGTTGTTTGTACAAGTGGATAATTGCTTTTTTCCAAATTCATCTCTATTTTATCCCCTAAATTTGGAGAGTTAGATTTGTGTTCTCCAATTAAAGCTCCTCTACATAGTTTTTTATTTTCTTGCATAAGTGTATAAAGTGTAACTGGTACTCGTGCTAGACTTAAATATCCAAATTCTTTTTTAATTATTTGTCCTTCTACTTCTGCTGTGAACAATCTTTGAAACCAATTTAATTTTGACATTTCAAAAATCTAGAAAATCTTTTATTAATAAACATTTCTATACTCTAGTTCCACCTTAAAAACCAAAGAATAAAAAGGTTTTGGGATTGTGGGTTAATAGTGATTATATTCAATCCATCTTCACCCAATTAACTACACATCCTATTTGGTAAACAATCTTCTCTAAAATCCCACTAGGTGTTTTTCTAGAATTCACGATCTCATTAAGTTCTTTTCGAAGTTCAGAATGTTGTTCTGTTCCAACAGCATTCAAACTAGAACGTCCATATGCTAATCGTGTCAATGATAATGAATAGGCTTCCCTTCCTGCTTCATATGCTTCAGCAAATCTTTTAATAAGATTCATTTTTAATGAAAAATAAATTAGTATTTAAGTTTTATTGTGATTAAGCCAATCCAAAATCCTTACCCAGAACCCCTAAAAACTCAAAAGCTCAATCTTAGTGTCTGTAGTTGTGAAGTTCTTTGCTACAAGAGCCTTGATTCCTGATTCCTCTGCAGCTTTTATTGCTGAGACAGTTGCAGTTCCATCAATAATTATTGCAAAAGTTTCTTTCCCCATTTTTTTTAATGTAGTTATAAGGGCTCTTACAGAAACACTTTTGATTTCTCCTAGGGAGCTATCCAAGAAAATTGCTTTTCCTGTTCCTTTGTTTTTTTCTGAAATCTCTTTAAGCTTTTTCTTTGAATCATCATTCAAACCTAATTTTTCTTTTCTTTCTTCTTTTTCAAAGCTTCTTTTTGGATAACCACCCCTAACTAAAAATTCTTTTACAGGAATTTTTTTTCTTAGACACATAAGCAGTTCTTTTCCAGTTAATTCTTCAACTTCTTTTCCATCAGGTGCAACTGTAATCTGCTTAATCCTTGCATTGTCAATTACATTCTGGATAATCAGCTTTCCTCCCCTGTCTCCATCAACGAAAAGAGTTATTTCTTTTTCTTCACTTAGCTTTTTTATGCCATCAGGTAATTTCGTCCCGTTCATTGCAATAACATTTTTCACCCCTGCTCTTAGCAGATTCAATACATCAGCACGACCTTCAACAACTATTATTTCTTGCTCTGAAAGATCCCCATATGGAAGCTTTTCATCCCCATATTCTTTAACTCCAGAAGTTCTTGCAGAGTCCTTGATTGTTCTTGAAATTTCTCTGGAATCTGTTTTACCGCCAATTTCTACCATAAGTTTCTTAGCTCTTTCAATGATATATTCTCTCTTACTGCCACGAACATCTTCAATTTTTTCCACATCTACTTGTGAATCACAAGGCCCTATTTTTTCTATGGTTTCTATTGCAGCAGCAATTAAGGTTGTTTCTGATTGGTCAAGAGCAGTAGGAATCTGTATTTTACCTGTGGTTATCTTATCTTTTCTTTCAATTTCTACTTCAATTCTCCCTATCTTTCCTTCTTTCTGAAGCTCTCTCATCTCAAGATCAGAGCCAAGAAGCCCCTCTGTCTGACCAAAAATAGCACCGATTATGTCAGGTTTTTCTAAAGCACCTTCTACTCTAAAGATTGCATGTATCATATATTTTATAGATGCTGGACTTATTTTTGCCATATTTTGATTCCTCCTATCATTAATTTAATTACA
>CAZZCD010000025.1:0-5307 GCA_964652735.1 Candidatus Woesearchaeota archaeon
GCCTCTTGAGGCTGGGAATATGCTTGAATCTATCTCGATCCCCTCTTCTGCAAGTATCTCGAAAGCCCAAAGAGATTCCTTTTTTATTGAAAATCCTGGAGCCCGAAAACATCTGACTTTTTTTAATGCAATATTCTGCAGGATATCGATTGATCTTTTAATGTCTTCTCTGAACTCTCGAGGCGAGGACTCGTAGATAAGAAGATGATTCAGAGAATGCGTCCCAATTTCGTGCCCTTCGTCTGATATCGACCGAATAAGATCAGGGTACTTTTCTGCAATCCAGCCTAGAACAAAAAAGGTCGTTTTTAATTTTTTCTCCCTGATGACTTCTAAAATCCTGTTCGTATTCTCATGAATTCTTACTTCAAAATTCTCCCACCTTTTTGTGGTCTCCAATGAGTCTATATCTAGAATATGAAACCATTCTTCCAAATCAAATGTGAGAATGAAGAGTCTCTCACCAAAACTTTTTGCCAGCACGTGTAAATTCCTTGACATCCTTCCGAGTAGGAAAAGAATAATAACTTCCCATGCCCTCAGGAAATTTTTTTGTTTGGTAATTGCCAGACTGGATCAACTCAATGGACTTAACTATGGTATCCATTCCAATTTTTTTATTTTTATCGATTAAATTATCAAGAGTATCCTTCTGTTCAATGGGAAATGCTCTCTGGACAAGAATTTCTCCTGTGTCAATCTCCTCATCCATAAAAAACACAGAAACTCCCATTTCCTTCTCGTCATTTTTAAGCACCCAGAACGTGGGCATCAATCCCTTATAATTCGGTAAGAGAGCCGAATGGAGATTCAGACATCCATGTTTGGGCAAGTTGAGAAGCCTTTTTTTAAAAATTTGATTGGCTGTGATACTAATAATCAAATCAGGATCAAAAGTTTTCAACATCTCGAGACTTTTCTTTGCGTTTATATTCTTACTTGGGAGTAGGATTTCCTCCACGTTGTTCCTCTTCCTGACGTTTTGACTCAGAAATTTTCTGCGAAGGACCTTAGATTCAAAAAACTTGAAAATAATATAAAAAGATTCAAAGCAAGCATAATTTATTATGATCTTCACAAAAAAAAGAAAGAGACTGAGAATGTAAATTCAAATATAGAAAAAAAGAACAAGGAAATAGAAAAAACAAGAATAATAATAAAAAGAATTGAAGAAGAAATAAAAAAATTCAACTCACGAATTGATGGAATTAATTCAGAAATACAAAAATCCACAGGCATCAAGCAGGAAAAACTTAACCAAGAGATAGCAAATTTAAGGGCAGAGCTTGCAGGAACCAAAGTAAAACTTGAGAATTCTGATTCTAAAATCATTGGTTTATTAAAACAGAAAGAAGAACTCTACGAATCAATAAAAGAAACAAAAATTTCTATAAAAGAACTTCAAAAAGAATCTCCAACACCTGAAAAGAAAACAAGGGAAATTGAGGAAAAAAAGAAAGAACTTGAAAACATTGAGGAGCAAAGAAAAAGATTTTACATGATTAAATCTGAAATGACTTCTGTGAAGGAGAGACTTCAGGATAAAAATGCCCTTCTTCAAAATTATGCTGATGAATCAGACCTGCTTATTAAACACATAGAGTCCCTTTCAATAGGAATCTTTGACCTAAGAGCCGACCAACAAAAACTACACAAACTTAAGATTTCTCTTGCAGAAAAAAGAAGCACCCTTAGCAGTCTATTAAAAAAAGAAATTGAACTGGAAAAAGTCAATTCTATTAATGAATCAGAAATAGAAAATCTAAATAAGATTCTTAAAAAAATATCTAAACTTGATATATGCCCTATCTGTAAAAGTAAAATTACTCCAAAACACATGGGTGAGATAAGGGAAGAAATAGTCCCAAAAATAGAATCTTTGAGAAAAGAAATAGAAAACGCTGACAAGGAATTAAAAATAATTTACCAGAAAAAAGAAATATTAACAGGAGATATTGAAGAAATAACACAGCAGATTTCAAAAACAGGATTAGATCTTAATAAACTCTCAAATATAAATGATAAAAAATCTCAGCTTAAAATAATTCAGGAAAAAACTGAAGAAATCGGGGAAGAGATATCTGTATTGAAAAAAAGAAAAAAAACCCTTGAAAAAACCCTTGAAACTATTTCTAACATAGAACAAAAATATGAAACAATGAAAATGGAGATTCAGGAAATTTCATTAAGAAGCAAGAAGACATTGAAATCAGAAGTCGCATTTAAAGAAAGAGAACTTGATAGATTAAAAATTTCCTATAAACAGACATTAAGAGAAGAAGAGAATGTTAAAGAGGAATTTGCAGAGTTAAAAAAAGTTATGGCAGAAAAGGAGAAAATTCTTGCAAATAAAAAACAACAGGAAGAAGAGTTAAGCAAGAAATTCAGAGAAATGATTTCAGAGCGTGACTCTTTCCAGGCAAAAGTGAGAGAAAAAGAATCAGAAACTCTTTCAAAACAAAACATTCTTCACAATATAGAACAGGAAATAAATGAATTTAAAATTGAAAAAGCAAGAGTTGACGCTGAAATAGAAAACCTTGAAACAGAAATGCTTGAGTTTAAAAGTGTAGAAATAATCAAGGCAAGCAAAGACTCTTTGGTTCAGAGACTTGAAAAAACTAAAGACACTCTTTCAAAAATAGGAACAGTTAACTTAAGATCTTTAGAAGTTTATGATTCAATAAAGAAAGAGTATGATGCAGTAAAAGAAAAAGCAGAAACAATCTCTAAGGAAAAAGAGGAAATTTTAAAGATAATCCATGTAATAGATGTGAAAAAGAAAAAAACTTTCATCCACACGCTTAAAGAACTAAACGAACTTTTCTCTAGAAATTTTTCTCAGTTAAGTACAAAAGGCCATGTCTTTCTTGAAATCGAGAACAGAAAAGATCCTTTTGATGGGGGAGTAAATGTAATTGTTAAAACAGGACATGGAAAATATTTTGATGTAAAATCTCTTTCAGGTGGAGAGCAAACCATTGTAGCTTTGTCACTTATTTTTGCAATTCAGGAATACAGTCCATATTGCTTTTATCTTTTGGATGAGGTTGACGCAACTCTTGACAAGAGAAATTCAGAAAGGCTTGCTGGTCTTCTTAATAAATATATGCAGAAAGGGCAATATATAGTTATAACACATAATGATGAAGTCATCTCAAAAGCAACAAACATTTACGGGATAAGCATGCATGATGGCATTAGCAAGATAATTAGTCTGAGGGTTTAAAATGAAAATTATTTTTAAAATAAAAGACAAAACAGGAAGAAGCATTAGTTTATCTGAAGATAAATGGAAGCATATAATTACTAAACATCCTGAGATAGAGAATAAACTTGAAAAAGTAAAACAAGTTCTAATCAAGCCAGATTTAATAATTCCTCATAAATTTGATAACACGAAAAGAAACTATTACATTTATTATAAAGATAAGAAGCGTTATTTATTAGTTGCAGTTAAATATTTAAATAGCGAAGGGTATGTTAATACATCCTTTATGGCTAGACATATTAAGAAACGATGAAACAAAAAAATCTCGAAATTTATTATGACTCTGAAGCAGATATTTTAGAGATATTTCTAGATGAGCCTTCAGAATGTTATTTTGATGAAATTGATGATGATCTTTTTGAAGGAAGAGATGAAAAGACAAATGAATTGAAATCTTTCAAGATATTTAATTTTAGGAAAAGAGGGGGCATGAAAAATATAAGGATACCTCTTCCGGCAAATGTCAAAATAGAATCCTTAACATAAGTATGCATGATGGCATTAGTAAGATAATAAGTCTGAGGGTTTAGAAGTTTATTTTAAAACTTGTTTAACTGCATCATTTAAATAACGAATTGCCCAATTTCTTAAGAAAAGTGCCCCGGGATAATAATCCACATTATGCAGAGCATAGACATATGTTTCTACTCCCTCTATATCATTTCCTAATTTTATAATTTCGTCTTTAATATTAAATTCCAGAGCTTTGTCTTTTGAAAATCTTATGTATCCTGCACTGAAATCAAATGAGACAAATGTTTTGCAGTTCATCTCACCCTATTGAAATATAAACTTCCACCAGCATTTCTGCTTATACTAAAAGAATGGACAAATCCATTCTCTAATGTAAAAATTCTATCCTCCCAAGCCACAGTATTAAGTTTTTGAAAACCATATCCTTTTTTTATTCTTAATTTTTTCCCCAGAAAGACCTCATTTATCCATTTTTTGGTATTTTTATCCTCCAAATTTTTTGAATATTCTATTAATTCATTATACCACTCCTTAGCCACTTTTGGAAATATTGCTCTGGCAAGGTTTTCATCTATCTTAATAGAGGGGTTTAATAGTTTAGGATGTATAGGAACTTGAAAGCAAGTCTCATGTAAAATCGGGATTTCTTCTTTTCTAAGCATCAAATTCTCCAATGTCATAATTTTATTAACTATCCTAATTTTTATAAAGATTATTATACTTTAACCCTTTTAATTAAAACATATTTAAATCACAGTATCTTTGTTGTTTTATGAACAAACAAGAGCTTCTAAAGCGCCTTAAAGCTTTAGGATTTTCTAAGCATGTTCTGGATGCTTTTTCTAAAGTCGAAAGAAAGAATTTTATTCCTGAAAAGCTTGAAAATCAGGCTTATGAAGATACTCCTCTTCCCATAGGTCATGGACAGACAATTTCTCAGCCATATACGATTGCTATCATGCTTTCTGAGATTGAGCTAAAAAAAGGACAGAAAGTTCTTGAAATTGGTTCTGGTTCAGGCTATGTTCTGGCTTTGATATCAGAAATTGTTGGTAAGAAAGGCAAAGTCTGTGGTGTAGAGATAATCAGTGAATTAGTTGCAAAGTCAGAAGAAGCTTTGGCTTTAGGAGATTACGAAAATGTTGAAGTATATAACAGAAATGGCTCTGGCGGACTTCCTGAAAAAGCATCTTTTGACAGAATTCTTATAAGTGCTGCTTGCCGTGAAATTCCTAAAAAGCTTTTAAACCAGTTAAAAGAGGGGGGAATTCTTCTCACACCACGAGGACCCAGATTTGAGCAGACTCTTGTTGTAATTAAAAGGAAAAAAGACAAGTTTGAAACTATAAGGGAAATTCCAGGATTTATATTTGTCCCTTTTGTTGATGAATGAACGTCTACGCCGGACTGATAAGCAAAGGTTCAATGCCTAAGGATTTTTTAATAAAAATTCTTTTTCTCTTTCTCTCTGTTGTTTTTCATACCCTTTCTCCCCCGGCAGTAAAGATGCTAAAACCATTACTTCTCCTTTTTTGAATTTCCGTCTCCATAGGGGCTTCTTA
>CAZZCD010000026.1:0-5247 GCA_964652735.1 Candidatus Woesearchaeota archaeon
GGCCTTTACAGGCATCCAGGTTCGATTCCTGGTAGCGGCGTTTTTGTTAAAATGAAGAAAAAACGAAAAATAATTTTTGGACTTTTCACATTTTTAATTGTGTTTATGATATTTTTCGTTAGTGCTGCGGGTGTTGGGAGTTTTGATACTTCAGAAGACAAACCAAAATGTAATATCAATAATTTTGCTTGTTATGAAAATGGAGGAAAATTTGGATATAACGAAGATGGAAGTTGTTATTGTGATATATCTAATGTTCCTCCAAAACCTTTCCAGATTATAGAAATTGAAAAAAATAATCCCGACTTATCTGAAGGAATAGTCTCTATTTATTCGCAAAAACCAAAAAAATACCAAAAAGAAAAAGATTGTACGAGATTAGGATTCTGTTGGAGTAATAATAATAAAAGATGTTATAGTATGGGAGCAAGAATTATAATAGAACCAGAATATAAAAAACAAGATTTAGCTTGGAAAGATGAAACTTATTTATATTGTGGAGAAGACAGCACAAAATTTGTTTCCCAAAAAAGAACTGGAGAAACTTGTGAAAATGATTTTGAATGTCAGAGTAATGAATGTTTGGATAGGATTTGCCAGCAAAAGAATGGAATAAAAATTACAGAAATTTATAGTGATAAGGTAACTGTGGTAAGAAACTTACTTTTAAGAGAAAAAGAATTTTTCTATTTTTCAGGATTAAATAAAAATTACTCTATAGGATTTGGTGAAAATAGAAGTGATTTTGTCTTTTTAATTAATGATGAAACTTACATACTTGACAATAAAACTTTTAATTTAGACACTTATTCGCAGATAACAGTAGAAAGCATCCTTTTTGAAAATGGATTACCCCGCGTAAATATAACTCTTATAGAAAGCATAAATCCATTAGATAGTTTAGATTCAAAGGATTTTTATAGTGAAGCTAATAAATTTAATCCCGAAGAAATTCAAGAGAATAAAAGCACCCAAATAACAGGTAATATTGTTGAAGAATCTAATAATGGAAAGGTTGAAAAAAACATTGTAGATAAACTTATTAATTTTTTAAGAAAACTATTCGGATTCTAATCTACCTACTCAAAAGCCCCAGGCAAGATTTGAACTTGCGACCCCTGCTTTACGAGAGCAGTGCTCTAACCACTGAGCTACTGAGGCATGTTTTAATCAAAATTTAATTGATTATAAAGCTTATTATAAGAAATCTCTTGCTAACTAAGAAAAGCTCTTCAGATATAAAATAATTTAATCAAATTATCCAAAGAGCGCGCTAAGTCCTTCTGCTGCAGCTACTTTCTTCTCTTCCTTAGGCTTTTCTGGCTTTTTCTCTTCCTTAGGTGCTGTTCCAGCTGCAGGAGCTGCTGCAACTAAACTAGCACTTTCCAGTTCCTTGTCTATGTCAACCCCTTTTAAACTAGCAACAAGGGATTTGACTTTTGATTCGTCAACCTCTGAACCAGTAGCTATAATCACTTTTTTCAGGTTTTCTTCATTAACTTCTTTGCCTGATTTGTGCAACAAAAGTGATGCATATATGTAATTCATTTTATTTATTTTCCTCCGAATTTTCTTTTGGAATATTTTCTTTTGCCTCGCCTGACGGCTCGGGTTGATTTTCAGTTTTTAATTCAGGTTCTTTCTGTTCATTAACAATTTCCTCTTTAGGAGCTAACCCTTCTAAAACCTTTCCATCTGTTCCAGCCCTTCCAATCATAAACTTAATTGTATCGTCGCTGATGTAACCAATTTCAACTGCAAAAGGCAGTGCTTTTCCAAACACTGTTTTTAAATCTTTTAGTGTTTCTTCTTTGTCAATTTTTATGTCAAGATATAATTTTCCTTCTTTTGTATCATATACAACTAAAGGAATAAATCCTACTGAAAATGGTTTAATATTAAATTTATTCATAATATCTGCAGCAGCACTTGAAATTTTTTCCCCTTCTTTAACAATTATCTTCGGTTCTTTAATATGGATTTTCCCTTTTTCTATTTTAATCTGTATTCCTAATACACCAAGCTCTGTTATTGCAGGTCCTGGAATAAGATCAGTAGGACCTTCTGGGATTTCAATGTCTTTTACAGATTCTTGCCCTGATTTTGCTTTTACAGGACTTTTTTTACTTATCAATTCTGCTGCCAGTTCAAAAGCATCTATGTCTGAAAATAAAATAGCAATATTTTCTTTAATATGATCCCTGAGTTTTTTTATAACTTCATTTCCAGAGGAATCCAAAGCCCTAAATATAATACTCTTTTTTGGAACCTTAACTATTGCCTTGCCTCGTAGTTTTTTCACAATTTCCTGATATTGAGAAGAAGGAATATCTTTTATCGAAGCTATCAGAATCGTCTTTTTGTTTTTTATTAGATTTGAGAGCTCTACAACCATTTTTTTCTTTTCTTCAGATGCATGAATTGGTTTTTTTATAGTCATTTTTATCTTACTGATATTTTATAAGGTTTAGTCATGGTGAATTTTAATTCTATGTTTTTTATATTGTCCTTGCCTTTTAAAAGAGATTTTAATATAGCGTTATAAACCACCATAATATTCTCAACAATTTCTTCATCTTTCATACTTTGTTTTCCAATAGCAAGTTTTACACTAGGCTCTTTTATTTTTATTTTCACGCTGTTGTTTATTTTTTTCCTGAGTTCATTTATTCCTTTTTCATCCACATCTGTAAGAATTCCAAGTTGAGGAGAAGGCATTTTTCCTGCAGGACCTAAAACCCTCCCAAACACAGTTGCAACTTTTGGCATCAAGCTTGCTTGTGCAATAAAAAAATCAAAATTTTTAGTGATTTTTTTCAAAGCTTTTTTGTCAGAGTATCTCTTAAATTGTTCAGGAGTTATTGTTTCAATATCTTTATTTTCTACTTCAAAAAAAGCACAAATTTTTTTCTCTTTAATCTTAAAAGGAACACTAATAAAAAGATTTATCTGATTTTTCTTTATATCAAATTTCTGTAGATTTATAATTAAGTCTACTGTCTGGTCAAACTTTCTTTCTCTCCCTTTTCTTAATTCAGATAAGGCTTTCTTTAGGTTTTGTTTTAGTTCCATTTTTCTGTTGTCTTCTACCTATGCACCAAGAGTATAGAAAATATCCCTCAATGATGTAGTACGACATTTTTATTTCGCTAAGGTCATTTATAAAGTTTATCATAATAATTCTTATAAACTCACTTAATTAATAAAAAATATGGGAAATCTTAATCTTAAGAGAGCAGAATATTGTTTGGGGGTCATAAAAAGAGATGGAATTTATAGAGATCAGAGGATAGGAAAAATAACAGAAACTTTTGAAAGACTAGGTCCCTCTTATGAAAAAGGTGATTTTGTGATATTCACAGACGAAGGAGATAAAACAGTAACTATAGAGACCCCTCTTACTAAAAGAGAGATAATAAAAAACAGAAAAGAAAAATCATTAATTAGCACTATTGGTGTTATTATTAATGTTCCTAGAAAATTTGTGGAGGGGTTAAATAAATAACATGGAACTTATTGCATTATTATCTAAAGGGAAGGGAACATGGGAGCAGGTTTCTGGTCTTATTAAATATGGCGAGTGGGAAAAAATTATTCTTCTTGGAGATAATTTTGCAAAAAAATTCACACACGAAAAACCATTCGAATTTATCCAAGTTGATCTTGATAAAAAACTTATAGAGCTAAAGGAAGAATTTTCTAAAAAACTTAAAGGAAAGATTGACGGAACAGAAGTTGCCTTAAGTATTGCTTCTGGCGACGGAAAAGAGCACATGGCACTTATTTCAGCTCTATTAAATCTCCCAATTGGAGTAAGATTTGCTGCTTTGACTAAAGAAGGTGTTGTTGATTTGTGATTGTTACCTTTCCTAAGAGATAACAAGACAGAAAGATTTATAAAGTTCAGGTTTCTGGAAAAGTTTATGGAAAAAACAATCAAAAAGCCAAGATTTGAAGAGATTGTAGCAGTGACTACAATGAAGCTTCCTAATGAAGGGCTTGTTTTCAATGCTCAAAGAATTGGTCCTATGAGTTTTAATGGTTTAAGAAATGCAGATTATGGCGAAGGATTCAGAATGCCAACAATGCCTGAACTTGTTCCTTTGGTTTATGCTTCTCTGGAAAATAAGAATTATGATACTGCAAAAAATGTTGTAAAAACTCTTAGAAACCATTGGATAACAGGCAATACAGGAATTCTTTATGTTCCTAATGGAATGTATGTTCAGGACAATCCAAAACTAAAGGAAGGAAGAATTTCAATGAATCAAAAAACTCTTGAAAGAAAGCTTGGAAAACATGGGGAAAAAGGAGTTGTTTTCAGCGATGATAAAAGTATAAGATTTACACCTTATAATTATAAGAGAGAATCCCAAAGTGCTTTGGATTTGGCAAGAAATCCAGGAATTATTACACTAACTGGTTCTGAAGAAAATGCTGAAAAACTTGCAAAAGCATCTGAGCATTATAAGTTAAAGCCTTATTTCTGGGCTTTAGAAAATGTTGATTCACCACAAACTAGAGTTGCTGGCCTGGACTCGTACTACTTCGGCGGCGGGCTTGACGTTGACGCTGGCGGCTCTGGGGGCGACGGCAGGTGCTCTTTCGGGGTGTTGGAAAGTGGTGCCGAAGGCACCGCGCCGAAAAAATAAATAGTTTTTTAATATTTAATTAATTCTTATTTTTGTCTTGGTATTTAGAAGAGATACCCTCTTTTCTTTTGCCAAGGCCACACGCCAATTAATAGCACTTAACTTTGTAAGTCATAAAATTCAATCTCGACAACTAGTAGTTTTGACGAAAATTGAAGAGATGGTGATTTACTTTTAATTAACTGGCTAGAAATAGAGTTGCTGACCTGAACTCGAACAACTTCGACGACAGGCTTAACGTTAACGCTAACAACTCTGAGAACAACAACAGGTACTCTTTCGGAATGGCCTTGGCATACCAAGATTTTTATATTAACATGCAAACTCACAATAATCTTTATCCTGAAATTTATCCAATAAAAAATTTGGTTCTTGCTTGGCGAAAGGCAAGAAAAGGAAAAACACAGAAAAATTATGTTATTAAATTTGAAAAAAACCTTGGAGCTAATTTAAAAGCATTGCATTATGAATTAAAATATCAGACCTATAAGCCAAAACCTTTAGAAACTTTTATTTTAAGAGATCCAAAAACCCGTAAAATTTCAAAGTCTGATTTTAGAGATAGGGTTGTTCATCATGCAATTTGTAATATAAT
>CAZZCD010000027.1:0-4981 GCA_964652735.1 Candidatus Woesearchaeota archaeon
CAACATTTCTAATGTCTTCCCCCTCTTTTAAAAATTTAATTCCCAGATTTTTAATTATTTCTTTAGTATGAATAATCATATACTTTGGTACCATATAAACTATTTAAACTTTTCTATCTTTATTATAAAAGAAAAAATGCTTGAGAATATTGCAGGGGAATTTAGTGAGAGACTAGAAAAATAAGAAGTAGTCATAACTTAAAAGGGGTTACAAGAGAAAGGTTTTTAAATCAGAAATTAGTAAATGTATAATGGTACAATATACGCCTAAGGAATGTGATTCTTTTATGAAATCTATGAAAAAATCAGCTGATTATTTACGTAGTAAGAAACCCGATTTTATTTTTGCTCCTATAATTGGGTCTGTTCCTTTAATAGATGTATTATCAATAATTGATAGACATTTTCCTTTAGAAACTGTAGAATATCCCCCAAATTCTAGTAGATTTACTCATAGAGAAGAAATAATTGATAAATGGTTTTCCAATTTTTTAAATGATAATTATATTGGGGAGAAAATGAAAATAATTTGTGTAGATGAGGTAATTTCTGGGTCTTCTGCTACTAAAGGTTATAAGGAGTTTCATAAAATTTTGCATAAACTGGATAAAAAAACAAAAAGTCCTTTGGAAAAAAAAGTCAGTTATAAAATTTTAGGAATAGGAGAACAACCAAGAAACGGAAAGAGAAACTATACTTTTAGAAGTATGGTTAATAAAGGAAAAGCAAAAGTATTTGAAACTGATAGAATAATAACAGCGGATAATAGAGATTTGAACCCAGTAAGATTAAAACATGGTGAAATGAATAAGCAAGGAAGGAATACATATTTACCTGAAATAAATTGTATGGAATATTCCAAAGATTATCTTAATCTATTACATGATACTGCAATTTTTTCTGGTGTTGATCCAGAAAAAGTTACTTTGGCAAATCTTTTAAAAATACAAGATAGTCTTGAGAAATATTTGAGATAAACTTTAATAAACTCTTTTTCTTTTTTTAATTCATGGAGGTAGATTACAAAGAATTAGATTTTAAAGCTGGTTTAGAGATTCACCAGCAGCTAGATACTTCGAAATTATTTTGTAATTGTCCAAGTGTTTTGAGAAAAGATGAGCCTGATTTTGAAGTGACGCGAAGACTTCATGCAATTGCAGGAGAGTCTGGGGAGATTGATATCGCTGCTCAGCAACAAGCAGAACTTAGGAAAGAATTTGTTTATCAAGGTTATGATACAACATGTCTTGTCGAGCTTGATGAAGAACCTCCGCACGAGATTAATAAAGAAGCATTAAGGATTTCTCTGCATATTGCTCTGTTGATGAATATGAAACTGGTTCCGATTACCCAGATTATGAGGAAAACTGTTATTGATGGCTCAAATACATCTGGTTTTCAAAGAACTGTTTTAATTGCACAAGAAGGATATATTGAAACCAGCTTTGGAAGAGTTGGAATTGATTATCTTTATCTAGAAGAAGATGCTGCGAGAATTGTTGAAAAAACAGATAAAAAAGATATCTATAAGTTAGATCGTTTAGGTATTCCTTTAGTTGAAATTGTGACTGCTCCAGATGTTAAAACTCCTGAACAAGCAAAAGAAGTTGCCCTGCATATAGGGGAAATTTTAAGATCTTGTAAAGTTCGAAGAGGAATCGGGACAATTAGACAAGATGTTAATGTTTCGATTCGCAGGGAAAACAGGGTTGAGCTTAAAGGAATGCAAGATATGAGAATTTTTGTAAAAGTTATTGAAAATGAGATTTTGAGACAGAAGAGATTATCAGATAAAAAGAATCCAACTAAAATGGAAGTTAGAAATGCTCAAAAAGATGGTTCTACAAAATACATGCGTGTGTTATCTGGTTCTGCACGAATGTATCCTGAAACAGATTTACCTCTACTGAAGATTTCTCGACAAATGAGTAATGAAGCTAAAAAAACTCTTCCTAAAATGAAAAAAGATGTTGAAAAAGAACTTGAAAAAGAAGGACTTAACAAAGAGATGATTTTTTTATTATTAAAACAAAACAAAATTGAAGAATTCAAAGAATTATTAAATGTTATTTCTAAACCACAAATTATTGCTAAAACCCTTTTGATTTTTCCAAAAGAAATTGCAAAGCGAGAAAAGATTTCTTTAAGTAAGATAGAGAAGATTTTAAGTAAAGATATTTTGAGTCATGTTTTAGAGAATTTGAAAAAAGGAAAAATATCTGAAAATCAGATTAAGCATGTTCTTGAGAATATTGTAAAAGGAAAAAGCTATGAAAAAGCGCTTAAAATCAAAAAAGAAGATTTGCACGGAATGGAAGGGGAAATTATGAAGCTGATAAAAAAGAAACCAGGACTTTCTATAAATGCTTATATGGGTTTGATTATGAAAGAGTTTAAAGGAAAAATCTCTGGAAAAGAGGTTTCAGAAATTATTAAAAAGTATGTTAAATAGGAGATAATATGAAAAGAGTGCATACCTCTGAATTAAAATCAGGGCAAAGTGTTTTACTGAAAGGCTGGGTGTTTGAAATTCGTGAGTTGGGAAAAATAAGATTTCTTTTACTTAGAGATGTCTCGGGAATTGTTCAGTGTGTGATAAAAGATTCAAAAACAAAAACATCTGATTTGACATTGGAAAGTGTTGTCGAGATTAGAGGAAAAGTTAAGAAAGCTCAAATTAAAGCAGAGCATGCAAGAGATGATATTGAAGTTGAAGTTTCTGATTTGAAAATTCTAAATAAAGCAGAAGAACTCCCAATTCAGGTTAATGAGAAAACCACCACTACTGGTTTGGATAAAAGACTTGATTATCGTTCTTTAGATGTTAGAAAACCAAAGATAAAAGCAATTTTCAAGATTCAATCAACAATAATAAATGTGTTTAGAGAATTTTTTTATAATAAAGGATTTATTGAAATTCAACCTCCTGGAATTATTGCAACATCGACAGAAGGTGGAACTGATTTATTTGAGGCAAAATATTTTGAAAGAAAAGCATATCTTGCCCAAAGCCCACAATTGTATAAGCAGATTGGAGCTATTTCTATGGAAAAGGTTTTCTCTACAAGTCCTGTATGGAGAGCTGAAAAACATGATACAAGCAGACACCTTAATGAAGCAAGGCAGATGGATATTGAATGCGCATTTTATAATGATATTGAAATAATGAAATGGCTAGAAAAAGTTATCCAATATATTGTAAAGAAAATAATTAAGGATTGTTCAAAAGAGTTAAAAGTTTTGGATATGAAATTAAAAGTTCCTAAGGCAAAATATCTTACTTATAAAAAAGCAGTAGATATGCTTTCTAAAAAAGGAATTAAAATTAAACATGGTGATGATCTTGAGCCAGAAGCAGAAAGAAAACTTTGTTCTTTGTTTCCAGACACAATTATTTTTACATATGAATGGCCAATTGAATTAAAACCATTTTACATTTGGCCTAAAGATAAAAAGAAAGGAATTTCAGGAGGTTTTGATGCTGTTTATGGGGGTGTTGAGATTTGTTCTGGTGGACAAAGAGTCCATATCCCTGAGAAATTAATAGATCAATTAAAATCAAAAAAATTAAATCCAGAAGATTTTAAATGGTATATTGATGCTTTCAGATACGGAGCTCCTGAACACGCTGGTTGGAGCATTGGGCTTGAAAGATTAACACAAGCTATTTTATCTTTGAGTAATATTCGGGAAGGAACTTTGTTCCCAAGAGATAGAAAGAGGTTGACTCCATGAAATTCATTTCAATTTCAGAAGCAATAAAGAGAGGAAAAGGAAAAGTAGCTGTGCGTGGCTGGATTTATCGTGAGAGGGGTAGCAATGAATTTAAATTCATAGTTTTGAGGGATTCTACAGATATTATTCAATGTATTTTGAAAAAAGATAAATTCAAAAAGCAATGGAAAGATATAGATGCTCTTCAGAGAGAAGCTTCTTTAGAGATTGAAGGTATAATAAAAAGAGACAAACGTGCTCCTACAGGGTATGAAATCAGCGTCGATAAAATAAATATAATCGGAACTAGTGATGAGTTTCCGATTCAGAAAGACTTGAATGAAGAACTTTTAGGAGATAGAAGACATCTGTGGATTAGAAGCAAGAAGATGACTACAATAATGAAAATTAGAAGTAGTTATATTCAGGCGAGAGACGAATTCTTTAAGAAAGAAAAATTTTATCGGTTTGACGCACCTATTCTACAACCAACACAGTCTGAGGGTGGAAGCACGGTTTTTGAAGTAGATTATTATGGTAAAAAAATTTATCTTGCACAGACATGGCAGTTATATGCAGAAGCAGCTGTGTTTGGTTTAGAAAAAGTGTATAATTTTGGTCCAACCTTTAGAGCAGAAAAATCAAAAACTTCTAGACATTTATCTGAGTTTTGGATGGCTGAAACAGAAGTTGCATGGTGGAAACTTGACAAAATAACAGAATTTGCAAAAAAAGAAATTAAATATTGTATAGAGAAAGTTGCAAAAGAATGTGTTGAAGAATTAAAATACCTAGGACAAGATCCTGGAAAAATTTTGAAAATAAGTAAAAAGAAATGGCCTACAATAAAATATAGGGATGCTTTAAAGATTTTAAAAGAGAAAGATAAACTTGATGTTAAATTTGGAAAAGATTTGAGGACAATTGAAGAGCAAAAATTAATGCAGCATTTTGATACACCTGTTGTAGTTACTCATTATCCTAAAGAAGTTATGGCTTTTTACAAACCAAAAGATCCTAAAAAATCTGACGAAACCCTTTGTTTTGATATGTTAGCTCCTGGTTATGGTTTTGAACTCGTGGGAGGAAGTGAAAGAAGTCTTGATATAAAAGAAATGTCTGAAAATTTGAAAAAAGAGGGAGAAAAACCTGAAGATTATAAATTTTATTTTGATCTTAGAAAATATGGTTCTGTTCCTCATTCAGGATATGGTGTTGGTATAGAAAGAGTTTTACAATGGATTTGTGGATTAGAAAGTATAAAAGA
>CAZZCD010000028.1:0-4849 GCA_964652735.1 Candidatus Woesearchaeota archaeon
CGGCACAGGCTGACGTCGGCCATGCAACTCCTCTCAGCGTGTCAGGTAAGCCCTTCAGACTGACCTTCATTCTGCTGTCGCTCCTGGTGAGGTTCACGGTGTATAATCTAATTGAACCGCACGCGTCACCCGTTGTAGTGCCTCCCCGCCTATTCCTTTAAGTTTCGGCCTTGCGACTATACTTCCCAGGTAGCACACTCTTCGGCTTCCCTGCAGCACCAATACCTCTCGAAGAGGTACTGATGTTTAGTGTGCAGTGTTTACTGCTAGGACTACACGGGTATCTAATCCGTTTTGCGCCCCTAGCCTTCATCCCTTACTGTCAGAACCGTCCTCGCAGGATGCCTTCGCTATTGTGAGTCCGTCCAAGATTAACACATTTTACCGCTACTTTGGACGTACTTCCTGCGTCTTCCGGTCTCTAGTCAGGCAGTATTTTCCACTCGCCCCAAGCTTAAGACCCGAGATTTCATAGAAAACTTACCTGACAAGCTACGGATGTTTTAGACCCAATAAATGTGGCTGCGACTTGGACCGCTAGTATTACCGCGGCGGCTGGCACTAGTCTTGCCCAGTCCTTATTCGCCAAACTTTTTACATTTAGCAAAAGCTTCTCAATGAGAAGCACTCTGGCTCAAACTGTCACGCTTTCGCGCATTGCAGATTATTCCTAACTGCTGCATCCCGTAGGATTGGGAATAGTGTCTCAGATTCCCTCTCAGGGCTTCTCCGCTAAGAGCCCTTACGGATCATAGGCTTGGTGGGCAATTACCCCGCCAACAACCTAATCCGCCGCAGCCCCATCCTTAGGCACGAGTTTAAGAGATAAATCATTCCAGGGTATATCTCCTATCAGATATTAGCCTCAGTTTCCCGAGGTTATCTCTGACCTAAGGGTAGATTAGCTACGTGTTATTGAGCAGTTCGCTTTCCCCTAAATTCCGAAGAATCAAGAAAAAAAACTTGCATGTCTAAACGCAAACCAGAGAGCCGCAGCCGCCAGCAGGATCAACTGGATTTAACCTCATTAATTATTATTTAATTATAAACGATAATTTCAGCGCATTCCTAATGCAAATATCAAGAATACTTCACTCAAACTCCTACTATTGACTTCGACAAATTTTAATTTGTTCTAAAACTTTAAAGAAAACAACTAAGTGACTGCTTCTACATACTTCATACCTTAATGCTATTCTTATAACGTATGCACAATGTTAAGGCACTCATCTTAGTTAATGAAATTCTTAAAAGTCTATCGTTTATAAAGCTTTCGCGGGATTTGGGAGATTTAAAAGAGCTCCTTCAAGAGAATAATAAAGCTTAAAAAGGGGATAAATCTTGGGGGTTTATGATAAATCTCAGCGATAAGACAAAAAACATAACAAGGAAGAATGGAAAATGATGGAAATAATTTATAGAATTTTATTTATTATAGATTTTGTATTGATTTGTACGATTGTTTTAATTAGATTAAATCAAAATAGAAAGCAAAAAAATCAAAAAGTAGGAGAGAAATTTGATATAGTCTCTCTTTTTCACCACATACATCATGAGGGTGAAAGTGCAGTAAACCATAAAGTTCACCATTGTGGAGGCGATCATGTTAAAATAAATCCTAAAATAACCTATACAATAACCCATTGTAAATGTAACAAACATAAAATTGATGTTAAAGAAGCAATAGGTCATACCCTTCGGTTTGAAGAAGTCTTAGTTGTATTCGGGGAAAATTGCCCAGAGGGAGGGTGGCATGTTGAAAGCGGGAGGATAAAAAATGATAATTGATAAAGAAAGATTATATGAAAGAATAAGAAACCATAAATTTTTTGATTTAAATGGAGAACCATTAGAAAAAAGAATCAGTAATTTGAATTCTACAATAGAGGAGTCTATATGTGGGATTGGAGATTCTATCTTAAGAGAACAAGATAGAATTCATTTGGCTTATTCAGGAGGGGTTGATTCAACAATTGTTCTTACAACTTTGCTAGATCAAGGATTTCCTGTAACAACTCATACAATTGCAAATGAAGAAACTCATCCAGATATGAATTATGCAAGCGGATTTGCTTCAGAACTTACTAACGGCGGTAAAAACATTTTACATGAAAAATATCTAATAAAAGAATCTCCAGAAAATATAGAAAAAGCAAACCAAATATTAAGGGCAGAATTTGGAGAAGAAGGAAGAAACAAATCAGAAAATTATTACGAGCTTCTTAACGCAATAAAGTCAGAAACGTCTAATCTGGTTTGTTGTGACTGTATAGATGAGTTATTAGGAGGATATTATGCACACAGAGATCCAAGCAATCTTCCTACATATGATGAAACAAAAACCTTAGAAGAAAACAGAGAAGCTGCCTTAAAGTATTTCATGAATGGCTTAATCCCAAATCATCTTAGAAGACTTGATGCATTCAGTAAACATTTTGGAATTAATATATGGCTCCCTTATGGTGATGAAAAAGTAATGAAAGCGGCAGAAAAGTTTAGTGTAGACGAACTAGTAGACGATGAGAATAGGAAAAAGCCGGTATCTGCTGTTGCGAGAATCAAAAATATACCAAAATCAATAATAAACAGAAGAAAATATGGGCTGGTTTCTGCTCTAGATCAAAATAGGAAAGGATAATTATCCTTTAAGAGATAAATGTTTTGTCGGGTTTAGATTTTATTTTCTTTGATGTTTCTATTCAGCAACACCAGCTTATGCTAGAATCTCTTTTTTCTTAATTCCTTCTTCTTCTGTCTCACCTGTCCACCACTCTAAATCAGGAATATCTGCTTTAATTTTTCGTGCCTTGCAGTAACCATTTACTAAAAGATAAAAAATAAGACCAAGACTTTTTGAGCTTTTGTTATTTCCTAAAACAATCTGGTCAGCTCCTTTTGAAAAATTATTTGTGTCACAAATCATTAAAACTTTTTTATGAACCCTAAGTGTATCATTCAGCGCATTTTTATCAACCCAGTGGTCTGTTATTATTGTCAATTCATTTTCAAAAAAATCAGGAAGCTGTTTGTTTGTGAGAATTCCTGTAGGGTATTTTTTTGTGAATACTCTTATGCCTGTAATCTCTCCGAATTTTTTTGCAGCTCTCCAGCCTGCTTCTCTTTTACAAACAAGAACCACATCTTCTGGAGCAAATTTGGAAAAATATTCTATTCCTTCTTTAATTTTTTCATCAATTAAATCTGTATTAAAAATTGCCAAACCATCAGCTCTTCTTCTATAGACAAAAGGCCTCATATTAGGTGTAACAACCTTTGTTCCGAGATAAATTCCTGCTTTGATATATTCCTCAAGAGGAATAAGCATTTCTTTTTTCTTTATTTTGACTTTTTCTTTAAGTTCTTCTGTTTTTGGCTTTTCAAACTTTTCCTTAAGTTCCTTAGCTTTTTTCAAAAGAGCCTTTTTCTTTTCTTTAATCTCTTTCTCGCTGATTGTTGATTCTGCTTCAGCTTTTTTTTCTAATTTTTCCTTTGGCATAAGAATTCAGAGCAGAAGAGATTTAAAAAGGTTTTTGATGGGGTTTTTACCAATGAATTTTCACCCCAACCTTCTTTGAATATCAATCAATCTTCTGATTTTTGCTTCTCTTTCTTTTCCTGTAATCCCACTCTTAAAAAATTCAGCCTGAAAACCAAAAGCTAAATCTGCGAGAATATTTTCTTCTGTTTCTCCGCTTCTATGAGAAAAAACAATCTTTATATTTTTCTTTTTTGCAAGCTCACAGATTCTTGCAACTTCAAGCAAAGAACCGTTCTGATTCGGTTTAACTATAATGGCATTAATACTTTTCATCTCAATAGCTTTTCCCAATCTTTTATAATTTGTAGCTGTCAAATCATCCCCGACAATTAATGTGTTTGGAAATTTCTTAAGAAGTTTTGCAAAACTTTCAAAATCCCCTTCATCAAAACCATCTTCAATATAAGATAAGTTAAAATTTCTTATGAGATTTGAAATATAAGAGATTTGCTCTTCCTTTGTTCTCTG
Organism: Candidatus Woesearchaeota archaeon; assembly: GCA_964652735.1. Taxonomy (GTDB): domain Archaea; phylum Nanobdellota; class Nanobdellia; order Pacearchaeales; family GW2011-AR1; genus ASMP01. The sequence goes on from CAZZCD010000028.1 coordinate 4,007, forward strand.
AAGCATTGGATTCTGATAATGATATTTTTTCCTCTTATAAAAACCAGAAGCAGCAACATCAACACCTAAAGGAACCTTCAGATTTTTCAAAACATCCAAAACTTCTTTTTCATTTAAAGATGTTTCCCAGGCATCTTCATGATTTTTTTTGCCTTCAAATTTTTTATCTTTTTCCTTAAGGAGATAAAACGAGTCTCTTTTTGCTTTTTTATTTATTTCAAAGGCATTTTTAACAGAATTTGTTTTAGGTATTAATAGAAATTCCTGAAAATCAGATTTCTTTCCCTGAGAATGTTTTCCTCCTCCGACACAGTTTCCCACAAGTCTTGGAAATTTTCCTGTGCTTTTCAAAATGTTTGGATTAATCAACTGCCATATTTGTTTTTTCTTCTCCACTGCAAGAGCTTTTAGAACAGCAGATTCAAGTGCAAAAAGACTGTTTGCCCCAATATGCCCCTCAACTATATCTTCTATTCTTCTAAGATCAGAAAAATCATCTATAATATCCTCAGAAAAATAATCACTGAATTTTTTTAAAGTTTCTATATCTTTTTCAAGACTTTTTTTGTAAGGTTTTGCCTCATATTTTCCTGTTGATTTTCCTGTTGGAGAGCTAGCAGAGAACTTCCCTATATTTGTATAAATAGAAACAAATATTGTTTTTTCTCTACGTGAATCAAGAATATGTTTTGCAGACACTCTTTTTATCACGACCATAAGTAAAATTAGAAAAATGAGTTTTTATAATTATTCCTCTTCTCCGCTTTCTTCTTCTGTTGCTTCTTCTCTCTCTTCTTCAGGATTAACAAGCACCATGATTTCTCCTTCTTTTGCAATTTCCTC
>CAZZCD010000029.1:0-4092 GCA_964652735.1 Candidatus Woesearchaeota archaeon
TTTCTGCTATTTCTAAAACAGCCAGAGAAAGAGCTACCAGAATTATTACCCAAGCTCTTTTAGATCTTGCCGACGAAAAGGGGTAAGATAAAAGATTTACGAATTATCTTACCCCATATTAAGGGCCCATAGCTCAGTTGGTTAGAGCGCGTCATTGGTAATGACGAGGTCCTGAGTTCGACTCTCAGCTGTGGCTTAACTTTATAAAACCCAATTCATAATCCACAATATGACAAAAGAAGAGCAAAAACTTGAAAAACTGAAAAAAGAGTACGAGACTCTCAAAAAGAAGTATGATCTTCCTGATTTTAAAGATCTTAATGAAGATTTCCATATAGAAAAGATTGCAGAATCTGAAACTGAAATTTTGATAAGAGAGATAAGGAAATTTATGGGGGATAAAATGATGAATTATATGAGATTTATTGAAAATCTTTTGAATCCGGTAAATGTCCCCATGTTCATCTTTTCAATTATAAAGCTTTTAGACGCTGAAGAGAAAAAAGCTCTTTCTGAAATTTATAAAGAACTTATGAAGAAAGAGATCCAATTTATTGAACTTGACTTGGAATTTAATGAAGAAAAAGAGATGGGGTTTGTTAAGAACGCTTATGAATTTTGGCAGGGAATAAAAAAAGAGATGTTAAAAATTATGGATAAAATCAATAAAAAGTGGGATGATAAATTTGAGGGAAATAACAAAGGATATTTTGGATAAAAGATTATTATTAGGGTAATTCATTAAAAATATCTTCTAAATCTATTTCAAATAATGCGACAGGCATTTTTATTTTCCAGTTTTTCAGAGTTTTTGGATGAACCTCGCTGATAAATCCTATTTTTTTGTCTTTAAAGATTATTTCTGCTGTTCTTCCCTCTATAAAATAAGGAGGAATTTCTTTTGCTTCTTTAAAAATTATTTTTTAGTCTATTTCTTTGCCAATCATCCTGAATAAATATCCAATAACCTGTTTAATTTTAGTGAAATTTCCAGGAGAAATTCCCGCAGCAAGCATTTCCTTTTCTTTTATATTTTCTTTTCCTTCTTCCAGACAGAAATCCCTTCCGATTTCAAATATCTGTTGTGGATATTCTGAATCAACATTTTCTGAAAAATTTTTCAACAATAAATGGGTTAAATTCTTTCTTAATATAGTGTATTCTGTTTTTGATTCTTTAACTTCTATAAATTCTTCTTGTTTTTCAATCATGTTCATTTTTTCTATTTGGTCTTTCTTATTAGTCAGATGATAATTAGAAACTTCAACCATCCCTAATCCAGAAAGAATTTCTGAAAATTTTTTCTTTATTGTTTCTCTTTTATCCTCTTTTCCTATTGTTGCTATTTTAGGAATTTCCGGCACAAAATTTTCATAACCATATGCAATTGCAACATCTTCTATAATATCAACCTCATGAAGTATATCTGTTCTCCATGAAGCTACTTCGACAGAGCCATCTTTATAGTTATGACCCATCTTTTCAATCAGTTTTTTAAGTTCTTTTTCTTTTAATTTAATGCCCAAAAGTTTGTTTGTGTTTTCCAGGGAAATTTTTATTTTTTTAGATGTTAAATCAGGAGTTAGTTTCTTTTTACCATAACGAAGAGTCATCTGATAGATTTCACCACCCATTTCACTTAGAATTGTTACAATTATATTAAGGCATTTTTTAAGAATTTCAAAATCATCTCCAGAACATTCGATAAAAACATCTTTGGTTTTAGATGTTAATTTTCCTGTTAGATGCGAATTAATTATCGGAGGCATACTTAGAATCTGATTGTTTGCATCAATAAAAACAGGGAACTTTACTTTTCCTGCGAGAAGATGAGCATATTCTCTTCCAGCAGGATGTCTTTGAAGAATTTCAAGTCCTGAAAGTTGTTTATTCATTTCCAGAGGAATAAATTTTATCTGATCAGGCTCTATTGCCTTGAAAGTTATTGGAAGTTTGATTTTTTCCATAGGATAAATTCCTATTGCAACCCGCTTTCTTTTCCTTCCGACAGTTGTGTGAAGTTTTTCTTGTGTTTCAATTAATTCTTTAATTTTTTCATCATCAAACTGCAGTCCTTTGACAATTGCGCACGCTGTATAAGGTCTAACATCTTTTACAGAAGAATCTATAACAACATTATAGTTTTTTTCTGGTTTATTTATCCTATATCCCTTAAGTCCTGTTTTTTTTCCAAGGAAAGAAAGGAATGCTCTTTTGAATCCTTGATAAGAAAGCAAATCAGGGCGATTAGGGAAAATTTCTACATAAAATTCGTCTTTTTTAATTGATTCTATAGGGGTTCCAAACATTGCAATTTTGTTCTGCATATCCTCACTAAGTTTTCCAAAATCTCTTTCAAACTGTTTTTTGTTGAAGGTTATAACTGCCATTTTATTTTAAAATTTTCTTTGCTGTTTCTTTTAATTCTTCAATTGATTTTTGAGGTCCAAGTTGTGTGCTTATGTAACCTTCATATTTTTCAAAAAATATTCTATCTTTTGCCCAAGTTTCTTTGAATTTTTCATCTAATCCATAAATTGGATATAATTTTATATGAACATGATTAATTCCAAGACCCTCCATTACAATTGCAACTCTTTTTACATTAAGTTTTTTTTCAAGAATTTTTGCAAGTTTTTTTGCAGCAACCATTAAATCAACATATTCTTTTTCAGGCATATCTGTTGCATCACTGTCAAAATGTTTTTTAGGAATTAATAGAGTCATTCCTTCGCTATTTGGATTTACATCCAATATTGCCAAATGTTCTTCATCCTCCCAAATCTTAACAGAGGGAATTTCACCCTTCACAATTTTACAAAATATGCAATCATCCATTTCATTTCACCCAAAATTTCATTTCCCTCAATTTAGTTAAGTCATTTTTATAGAGCTCTCTCAAATCTTTTATTTCATAATAATCCATCAATATTCTGTCAAAACCAGGACCCCATGCAAGAACAGGAATGTTTTCTCCAAGTAAGGGAACAACGACTTCTGGCCTGAAGATTCCTGCACCTCCGAGCTCAAGCCAGACTTTTTTCTCAGAATTCCAGACATCAATTTCAACACTTGGTTCTGTATAAGGGAAATATCCTGGTCTGAATCTGACTTTTTCAAACCCCATTTTTTTGAAGAATTGTTGCAGATATCCAAGCAAATGCCTAAAATTAGCATTTTTGTCGACGACAATTCCTTCTGTCTGGTTGAATTCAAATCCATGACTCCAGTCAACAGTCTCATTTCTAAAACATTTTCCAAGCGCAAAGAATTTTTGTGGAAGATCCTCTAGTTTTAATTTATCAAGTGTCTGGGCTGAAATGCACGTAGTGTGTGTTCTAAGGACAAGTTTTTTTGCTTCTTCTTCATCCCAAGAGTATTCCCAGCCTGTGCTTCCTTCAACACCTGTTTCATGACTTTCTTTAACTTTTTTTACAAGTTCTTTATCAGGAAGCTCTTCTTTTTTGTTAATGAAAAATGTGTCTTGCATTTCTCTTACAGGATGGTCCTGAGCTGTGAAAAGAGCATCGAAATTCCAAAAAGAGCTTACAATAAGGTCCCCTGTCATTTCTTCAAATCCCATATCTGTCCAAATTTTTCTTGCATAATCTGTTGCCTGGTTTACAAAATGTTTTTTTCCTCCACTAATTTGAGAAACAGGAAGGGTTACATCATATCTACGGAATTTTTTCCCTTTCCATAAAGAATCTTTTTCAAGGATTTCTGGAGTTAGTTGCTCAATTAAATATTTTCCCTTAATATCTGTTTCAATTATCTTTTTTCCGAAAGGAGTTATTTTTATATCTATAATTTTTTTCTCATTTATTTCAATTATTTCCTTTCTTTTTTCAAGAGATTCAAGTGCAAAAAGCTGTTCAGAATTTAAAGAATCATAATCCAATGGAAGAGAATCAAGAAAAATTTCTTCAAGACTTTTTTTGGAAATCTCTTCTTTATTCGCATTAAAAATTATTTTCTCTTTTTTTAGTTCAATCAAAGCCTTTTTTTTCAAAACACCTATCGAAGCTTTTAACTCATTATCTGATAATTTACTTTGTTCCTTTTGATAGATTGCTGCTATCTTTTGTTGTT
>CAZZCD010000030.1:0-3652 GCA_964652735.1 Candidatus Woesearchaeota archaeon
GAGTTATTTAATCATTATAATTATGGGGCAGCTATATTTTTTTATAGAAAGCTAATGGAAAAAGTAGCTGATCCTAGAAGAATAGAAATTGAAGAAATTTTGTCAGAGGCATATATGCACTGGAATTCTTTTAATTTTAAGGCAGCTCTTTATAAACTTGAATTGTTGGAAAAGAAATCAAAACAGTATAATGTGGGATTGAATTCTCTTATAAATGAGAATTTGGATGTTCTTAGGATTTTGATTAAGGAAGACAAAGATGATGAGTTTAATCTTCATATCATTGTAGATTTATATGATAATGCTTTAAGAAAAGCAGAAGTTGGGATGTTTGAAGACTCTGTAAGTCGTCTTTATAGGGTTTTGGAATTAGTTTCTCAGTATAGATTAAAGAGTTATGGAATAGAAACTTCTGGACCTGATTTAAGTAAGTTTGATGAAGATTATAAAAAAATTAGTAATGAAATTTATGGTTTTGAAAAAAACTCTCCTTTTGAAGTTGGTTTAAAAGATGGCTATATTCTTTTGTTTATTTTAAAAGATTATATTGTTGAGGAAGATTCTTTAGAAGATTTAAAGAATATGTTTGGAGTTATTAGGGTTAGAGATATGTCTATAATTGCTCATGGTTTAGAATTAGCTGGAGAAAAAGCATTTAAAAATATGAACGAGTTGGCAAGAAAATTTATTAAAAGAATATGTGAAAAACAAGGAAAAAATATGCAGGAAATTATAAAAAAACACTCTTTTGTTAAGTTGTAGTTATTTTATAAAAGCATGCTTCTTCCAAAATCCAGGATCTTTATCTATATCAGGGCAAAATTGTCCAGGATATATTGATAAGAAACCATCTCCGCCTTTTTCTAAAGGGCCCACAATTATAACTAGATGATTTGTTGGCTTTTTTTCTATGTCTGAAACAACATTCACTTCATGTTTTTCATCTCTAATATCTTCTTTTACTTCTGCTCCTGTAGGAAGGTCTGATAAAGCCATAACTCCTTCGAGTCCTATTGGTTCTGGGAGGTCTAGTTCGATTATTGTATTTTTTCCATTATAACCTTTTGTTTGGATCTTTTCCCAAGCAAAATCAATTACTGATCTTGGGCTTGGAAAATAATTATTAAAAGTAGAACCTATTGTTTTACCTTTTGGAAAATGTCTTTTTAAATGTGTAAAAAAATCTGATTCATACCTTGTGAAAATATAGTCCCCTATCCTACATTCCCCCCAAGAATCTACATTTGGCCAGTAATCTCTAGCTCTATCGAACTTAAAATTTTCATGTTGCTCTGCAAAATTAAGAATACTATTAACTAGGGAGCTTATTTTTTCTGTACGATTAATTATATCAGAACAAATTACTATTTTTTGGAATCTTTCATCTCTTTTATTTATTATTTCTCCAAAGCTCAAAGCAGCATTTTCTAGTATTTTCATTAATTTATTAGATCTTTTTTCTATTTCTAGAGCAGTATCAGAAACAAAAGTATTCTCTTTTTTAGAGTCTAAGTATGAAACTAGTTCTTTCATTAAGTTGATTTTAATTTCTAGTCCTTGGCGAGAAATATCTAATTGATTAAGTCGATGAGGGACAGAATACCAGCCAAGTTTATCATATCTTAGGTTTAGTTTTTCTCTATGTTTTGGATTTCTCCATTTTTCTAGTTCTATTAGTCTTTCTCTTGCATATTTCACATCAATTCTGTTTAAATCAATTCTTGGACCTTCTCCTTCTGAACCATATACTTCAGCATGCGGATTTCTAATGAGTAGTTGTCCAATATGTAATTTATTTATCCCCATTCTCAATTTATCAACAAGAATTAAACTTCCTTGACAATTATTTATTATAAATTTCTCCTCAGAATTCTTATTGTATGAAGCACTATCAAATTCTTTATGCCTATATCTAAATTTGTAGAAGTTCCTAGGCCTAAATTTTACAGTTAGCCTGTCTGTTATTGGTAAGTCTTTAACTATATTTTCTTGTTCCCTTATAACATGGCATGTTTTATTTGCATTTTTATCTTATATCTCAGAATTCTTCTTACAATCTCGTTCGGAATTCTGTTTTATTAAAAGTCTCGCGAGATTTTTCGCTGAGGCTTTGCACCTCTGTATTTTAAGAAATAGGGCATTTTTAAAGTTTCTCTTAAATTGAAATAATGATATATGAAACTTTTGGATTATTTGTATGGCCTAAAGTTGGGGGGTAATAAAAGTATATTTTAATAAAATGAAGATAATTAAATTTTTATAGGTATATTGTTTGAAGATTTCATGTTAATTGGACTTGTAGGAAAACCCTCTTGTGGGAAAAGCACGTTTTTTAAAGCTTGTACTTTAGCAGACGTACTTATTGCTGCATATCCTTTTGCAACAATAAAACCAAATCATGGAATTGGTTATGTTAAAATTAATGCATTATGTAAGGAATTAGGTGTTCAATGTAATCCTCGTGCTGGTTATTGTGTGAATGGAAAAAGATTTGTTCCTGTTGAATTAATGGATGTTGCAGGATTAGTTAAAGGAGCAAGTGAAGGAAAAGGCCTTGGAAATCAGTTTTTAGATGATTTAACAAGCGCAGATGCTTTTATTCATATTGTTGATGTTTCTGGGGAAACAGATGCAGAAGGAAAAGAAACTAAAGGATATAATCCTGTTCAAGATGTTCAAATGCTTGAAAATGAATTAGATTTATGGTATTTAGGGATTTTGAAAAAAGTATGGAAAAGTTTTGCAAAGAAAGTTCAGAGTAGTAAACAAGAATTTGCTAAAGCTGTTGCTGTTCAGTTTTCTGGTTTAAAAGTCAGAGAAGAAGATGTTAAACAAGTTTTATTAAAAGGAAATTATAATGTTCAAAAACCTGTTGAATGGAGTGAAGAAGAATTATTAAAATTTGCACATGAACTAAGACATTTAACTAAACCAATGTTAATTGCTACAAATAAATGTGATAAAGAATCTAGTAGGGCAAATATAGATAATTTGAAAAAAAATTATCCTGAATTAATTATTATTCCATGTAGTGCAGATTCTGAACTTGCATTACGTGAAGCAAGTAAAGTAAAATTAATTGATTATGTCCCTGGAGATTCTGATTTTTCTATTAAAGGAGATTTAAGTGATAAACAAAAATCTGCACTTAAATCTATAAAGAAAAATGTTTTGAAAGTTTATGGAAATACGGGAATACAAGAAGTTTTGAATTCTGTTGTTTTTGATTTATTAAAACATATTGCTGTTTTTCCTGCAGGAGGGAAATTAACAGATTCAAAAGGAAATGTTCTTCCTGATTGTTTTTTAATTCCTAATGGAAGCACAGCATTAGATTTTGCTTATATAATCCATACAGATTTAGGAGAAAAATTTATTAAAGCAATTGATATAAAAACTAAGAAAGCTGTTGGAAAAGAGCATAAACTAAAACATAGAGATGGGGTGGAGATTATTACAAGATAAGAATTTAGAAAATGAAAATAGAGGTTAAAGTTAGACCTGCATCAAGAAAGCAAGATATTAAAAAGATCAACGGAAAATATATTGTTAGTTTAAAACAAAAAGCTGAGGATAATAAAGCTAATATTGAATTATTAAAATTTCTAAAAAAGAAATTTAAAAAAGAAGTAAGACTAGATAAGGGAGTAAA
>CAZZCD010000031.1:0-3553 GCA_964652735.1 Candidatus Woesearchaeota archaeon
AGAATTGACGATATATTAGACAGCGTCCGAAGTATTACCTGATTACCTGCAAGTAGAGAAAAGTAAAAACTGTGAAGAGTGAGTTTGTATGCGTAAAAATAACCCTGAGATAATTGTGGATGGAAGAGAAAACTTTCAAATAAAAAAAATCTTGGCAAAAATGGGATGCAAGGTAATTGAAAAAACGATTACTCCAGCGGACTATGTTCTTTCTACAGAATGTGCTGTTGAAAGGAAACAAATTAATGATTTTTTTAATTCAATATATGATGGAAGACTATTCGAGCAAGTTGAGAGGCTAGTTACTGCATATAAGAAACCAATTGTGCTAGTGGAGGGAAAAATTGATTTAGAGGATGTTTCCAATCTATCTGTTTTTTGGGGAGCCCTAGCGAAAATTATAGCCAATTATAACATATCCATAATTTTTACTTCAGATCTTAACGATACCGCAATGTTTCTATATAAATTGGGTAAAAAGATACAAGAAGAAAAAAGAAAGCAATTGATAGCTAAACATAGGCCTAAAATTTATACTTTAAGCCAGAGACAACTCTTAACAATTCAGAACTTACCCAACATTGGACCAACTAGAGCTGAAAAACTTCTTAGAAAGTTTGGAAGTGTAAAAAAAATTGTTAACGCTACCGACAAAGAATTTTTGGCAATTGAAGGAATAGGTAAGAAAACAGTTCAAGAGATAAGAAAGCTCTTAGATACTAAATATCCAGGTCTAGAAGAGATGTTTTAACCTCGAAAGAAAAAAAAGGTCTCGTAATTAATATTGGAAGCTTATAGATAAATAGAATTTCTAAAAAGATAAAAAATCTTTAAAGAAATGTTTTTGAAAATAAAGTGAGATAGTATTAAAAAATAGTAAGAAAATATTAGCTTGTAAAAATTTTTTTCTGTGGGATTATGTTGGTTAAATGTTCTGATTGTGGAAAGGAATTTGATGAAAAGGAAGCTGTCAAACTAACAATAGATGGAAAAGAACACTATTTCCATTATAATCATGTGAAAAACCTTACGCATAAAACTTTGACAAAGGTTGTGTTTAACAAGACTTTTGCCGAGCTAATTGCAATAGCAACGGGATTAGGCGGAATAATATTTACACTTCAGGACTTTGGAAATAGAGCATTATTTATGGATACATTTAGTGGTATAGCAGCCATAGCCGCGTTTATTGTAGGTATTGAACATTTGAAATATTTAAAAAAACACAATCTGCTAGAAAGGACTATACCATTAATTGGAACATTATTTTTAATAACTTTAATAATTTTAGTATGGAATTTTGGATTTCGTTAAAAGGCCGCCTGATTTACAAGTTACAACAAGACGCCTATTAAATAAGCAACACAACCCATCAGCATTGTGAAAAAGATGTTTTTATTCAGCTTTAAAATATTTTCCTTTGATTGATCTTTCAATAAAGATTTTGAAATGAAAAAATATGAAATTACAGGAATTAATATTAACAATAGAAAAAAGTAGTCAAAATAAAGTCGAGCATCAACAATTAAAAAGAATGGTAATGGATCTAAGATAATAATTACACTATAAAGAACAGTGGATATCTTTGCAGCAATTTTAATTCCATATTTTGTTGAAATTGTTTCTACTCCTAGTTTTTTGTCGCCCTCTACATCACCGATATCGAACATGATTTCATTTGCTAATCCCACGATAAACCCCATTAATGCGAAATAAAGGAGGACTGGTTCAAATTTAAGATCAGAAATGAAAGAACTTAGTAAAAGGGTAGCGACATAGGAATATGCAATTAACAAATTCTTTACAAGAAAAAATTTCTTTAAATTAAGACTATAAAAATAGAAAAGAGGCAAGCTTAATAGAACCATAAACATTGCCAATAAGTTCAAAAACAACGAAAAGAAAACAATTAAAAGAAAAGAAAGAAGCCCTGTAATTAACGCCAATTTTTTTGGTAACAAGCCTAAAACTAAAGGGCGGTCGATTCTTTTGTTTCTTTTATCAATTTCAAAATCAAAATAATCGTTGAAAGCAAAAGATCCAACAGCGGAAAAGAAAACAATTAAAAAAGCGATTAAATATTCAAATTGAAAACTTTGAATATTTCCAACTAAAAAACCCGATAAAAAAACGGTTAATGACCCAAATAAAGAATAATCTAGCCTCACAAGTTTAAAAAAAGCAAGGAATACCTTCTTGCTCATGAAACCTTACGTCCGCAGTTCTCTCCTAAGGTTTGTCAATATTTGTTATTTTTTCTGATATTAAATTCATTAAATCCTTCAATGTTTTACATTTATTAATATCATTATGAGGGATAAATAAGCTGATTCTGTTATTTTTTCTCAGAAAGATGGCTGGAAATTTAACATTCTTAATTTTATGGGGATGATTTTTTAATATTTTTAGAAATTCATCACGATGAAGAAATTCAGCAGGAATTTTTAGTTTTTCAATAAATTCTTTCCATTCATCCTTCATTTTAACTGTTCCAAAAGTAAGAGTGCATAAGTTGCATTGGTAAGTGCTTGGTGAAACTATCTTGTGCAAACCATCTTTAATAATATTGAATAATCCACTATCAGCATTATAAACAAGAATCAATTCTGTGCTTGAATTCTGCATATTGAAGAGTTTCTGATTACATTATTTATCTTTTCCGATATTTCTGAGTGTAATTGATTGTGCTTTCTCCGTCTCGTTAGAATAGCAAAATAAGAACTCATTTTATCTTTCCATCTGCTCCAAGTACACAAGATTTTAAGGCTATTTGTTTCTTTGATTCTTTAACTGCCTTCTCGGCTATCCATTTCAAACCGGAACAGCAGGGCACCTCCATATGTGCCACCGTTAAGCTCTTCACGTTGTTTCTTTTTAAAATCTCTCCAAGTTTAGCTGCATATTTTCTAGAATCATCAAACTTTGGACAGCCTAGAAGCACCCTTTTTTCTGGTACAAGGTTTTTATGAAAATCCGGATAAGCTACAGGAACACAATCAGCTGTAAGGAGCAAATCTGCATTCTCTAAAAAAGGAGCTTCCACTGACACCAAGTTCAACTGTACAGGCCATTGGAGAGAACTCGCTGTCTTGTCTTGCTTTTGTTTCTCTTGTTCTTTTTGGTGTGCAAATGCAGCTGTTTCATCAAACTTCTCCGCTTCTCGTTCAATTATGCTTAATGCTCCTTGGGGGCAGTATCCTAAGCAGGCTCCTAAGCCATCACAATAGGAGTCTTTGACAATTCTTGCTTTTCCCTCGACTATTTGGATAGCGCCTTCAACACACTGGGGGATGCACTCTCCACATCCATTGCAGAGTTCCTCATCTATTTGAACGATTTTTCTGGTGACCATCATAGTCTCCTCTTAGGTGGCATTTACCGCCGGTTGGGCAGTATTTTTTCTCGTGGTTTTCCACTATTTTTAGCAATGCACGAATTGTTTCATAGTTTGCAGAGTAGATACGTTTTTTTCCTTGTTTCTCAAGGGAGATGAAATTGCATTCAAGCAGTGGTTTAAGATTATGGGAAACCATGCTTTGCTCCTGTCCTAACG
>CAZZCD010000032.1:0-3225 GCA_964652735.1 Candidatus Woesearchaeota archaeon
GTTTATATGATTAACAAGGTCATTTCCAATAGTTTGTTTACAGTTTAGTGTTGGATACATTATATTATTTGGATTATCTGAGTGATCAAACCCCAATGCATGAAAAAGTTCATGAGTACCTACAATTGGGTCAGGGCATTTGCTTTCTCTTAACAATAAAACCATTCCATTAAAAATAACATTAAAATTTTCTGTTGCAGTAACATTAGTAACTCCCCCCTCGCCTGCAATAAATAATCTACCTTCACTTCTGGCAGAATCCTCACATGTAACACTTATCTCTTCTTGCTCAGAAACTTCATAAAAATTTAGCATAGTATGATTTTCTAAAAAATCAAAAGCTCTTTTCATCTCATCTTCTCTTGCCAAAGGACACCTGTCAATTCTGTAAGAAATATCTGAGCTTTGATATCTCATGTTTTCATAGAACTGCATACTTTGGTCTAAAGAGGCGTTTAAAGTGAAATTAGCATGTGTTGGACCTGAAACCCCAAATTCAATAAGTTTTCCAATTGGCAAAATCCAATAAAACACCAGAAGCAGAACCACCAAAATAAAAAAAATAAGACTAAAAAAAATTTTCCTCCCCATCACACAAAATTGCAAAAAGAATATTTAAAGTTGTTGGTATAAAAATTTTTAAAAGCCAATTTCCTATATACTTTAATGAAAAGATTAATTTTATTAACAATTTTTGTTATTTTAATTGGGGTTAGTTTTGTTTCTGCTTGTAGAGATGCTGATGCAGAATTCACAGTTAAAATCAAAACCAACATAGATTTAAACCCCATATTGCCTCATTGCTCAGAAGAAACTTGCATTCAAGAGGATTTTTATATTGTCTTGAGATCTCAATATAACGAAGAAGTTGCAGTAATTTTTGGAGATAATCTTGAAACTTTTGGTTCTCAATTTGAAGGTATAATGATTAGACTCCCTTATGATTTAGATGGGGGTTTCCCAATTATTTCAACAATAGACCCTGGTGAATTTAACTGGAGCGAATGTGTTAAAACTGATTTGGTTTTTCTTAAAGACTTGGGAGTTATTAATCTAACAATCCAAGAAATAAACACGATTTCTGAACTTTCAGATGGCGGAAAAAATATTCAGCTATGCGAAGAAGGTTGGGATAATCCTAATTATTTTTTTACGTGTCCTGAAGATTGTGGGGATGAGGGTTGCCTATTGCCGGCTTGTATTGGAGAAGCCATTATGCTAGTTTTGCCTAGGAATAAGTTAGCTATTGGACAAAAAAGTAATTATATTTTTTATATTGGCGCAGCAATTTTATTAATAATAATCTTATTTTTACTTCTAAGGAGAAAAAGGCAAATCTTCAAAAATTAATTCAATAAAAAAATAAAAAAGAAATAATAAATCCACTAATGGATTAAGCAGCTTCTTCAGTTTCTTCAGGTTTTTCTTCAGTTTCTGCCTGTTCTTCTTCCAAAGCTTTTGGCTGATCTGGAAGTTCTGGAACCCCTTCTGTTGCCTCTGTCTGGGCTGGCTCAGCAGCTGGCTCAGCTGGCTGTTCTGCTACTGGTTCTGTAGGTGTAGGAGCAGCTTCACCAGTAGTCTCTGTAGTCTCAGCTTCCGGAGATTCTTCTTGAACTTCTTGTTTTTCCTGTTCGTCTTGTTCTTCCATTTTAAAACTATTTGTACAAAATTTAATTAACTTAAATATCAAAGGCAAAATTGTCTTTTAAAGGTTTTGGATTACCCAGAAGTGCTAAATTCAAAACAAGCTGATTGTGTTTGATCTAAAACACAATACTGGTTTTCATCACCCCAGACACTAAATTCGTGATAAAGCCCTTCGTCTATTTTAATTAAAATATTTTCTGCATTATATCCTAACTCTTTTCCAAGTTCAGTATAATATTCACTCCATGAACTGCAAACTCCTCCTTCTTCAACTAATTCTGTAAATGCAAGGGCTTGTCCAATATTTTCTATATTGTATTTATAAAATCCATTAGTAATTCCCAAAGTACAAGTGCTTGAATCAAGCAAAGGCATGTCTGAGCAAGAATTTACTATCTCTTCAATATTAGATGGCTTACTATTAAATTGAGCAAAGATTAAAGGCGTTGCTAAAATAACTAATGTAATTATAGAAACGATTAGCAATGTGTCTAAGATTCCTATAAGATACTCTTGATTTTTTTTCATAAAAACACATCAAATAGAAGATATTTAAAGGTTTGTATTTGTCTTAATTGTATAGTGACAATAAGAATGATGGTTATTAAGCTCTAAACAAACTCAACATTTAATTTAGATATCTCTTGTTTTAATATGCCAATTGATTTTTCCTTGCTTATTTTTAGTTTCTCATATCTTTTTTCTTCTTTTACCTTTTCAGTATTTAATTCTTCAATTTCTTTATTTATTCTTGTTTTTTCTGAGTTCAGGTTTTGTGCTTCATCCCCTATAATTTCTTGTTTGTTTTTCTTTAAGTCTTCTTTTTTAGCCCTAATATGTTCTTCTTTTTCTAAGATTTGATTGTTGTTCAACTTAGACTTCTCTAGCAAATTCAAAATTCTTAATCCATTGTCTTTTCTAAAAGCTTCTTCAAAATTCTCTTTATACTCTTTTATTGTGTTCATCTCATTTTCAAAAATATGATAAAAATTAGTCAATGCCTTGAAATCAATAAGTTGTCTTAAACTCTGAATATCTTTTTTAATTTCTTCCCCAAGAAATTTGGTTTTTTCCTGCCTATCTAAATAATCCAAATAACCAAGGCTTTTCTTGGTTTCTTCAATTCCTTTAAGAAGTTTTTCTTCTTCTTCTTCTTTATCAATTATCTTCTTTTCTAAAAATACTATTTCTTCCTCAATTTCTTTGAGAACCTTATCAATCTGATTTATTTGGTTTAGTTTTAATTTGATAAAACCAAGTGATTTTGATAAATCTACAATATTTTTATTTTCATCAAAAATCCTCACCAGTTCCTTGGAAAAAATCTTTAAGCTATCCCTTATACTTGCCATTTCTTTTCCAATTAAAATAGTTGTTTTTTCGTAATTCATACGTGATTTTTTATCGAAATCTAAAAAAATTCTATTTATATAAAAAATAAATTCCCCAAGTTTTTCTTTTTCTATATTATTTAAATTTCCCATAAAAATTTCTAAAGATTCAATGTATTTTTTCCTGCTCTCATTCACAACTGCTTTTAATCTATCCTCAACCTTTTTTGATTCAACATTAACATTT
>CAZZCD010000033.1:0-3061 GCA_964652735.1 Candidatus Woesearchaeota archaeon
CTTTAGCCTCTTTAAAAGAATTCATAAATTTCTCATCACTCATTAATTCTAATGATTCAACCCTATTATTAATTTCATTTGTTAATCTTACTAATTCAATTATTTCACTCTTATTAATGCTTACTTTTTCCATTAAAAAATTAATCTTTTTATTTATATAAATCTAACTCTTACCTTGTAGAATTAGCATGTCTTTTAACAAATCCCACCTTTTGCTTCTTAAGACTTTCATTTATGTAAAAATTTGAAATCTTCATGTCAATCTCAATTAATAATTTTGTTAGCTTATCTTCTTTGTTAAGCCCGTAAAGCCACGCCTTTCCAAGTTTTCTTGTTTTTTTAACAAAGCCTTTTTTAACCAGTATTTTGATAATCTTCTCTACTGTTTCCCATTTTGTCTCTGTTTCTTTTGCTATGAATGAAATTGGATAGTCAAAATCCTCAAATGTAAGAAAAAAATCCAACACTTTTACAAATGGAGATTCCCCAAAAACCAAAGTAAATGATGATTTTTCCATTTATTATTTAAATTTTCATTATTTATATATTTTACTATTATGGATTTTAAATAACTTTTGGTGAAATAAGCTAAATAAAGCCATGGCAGCAAGTTATAAAAAATTATAATTATATTATTTTTCATGTCTATAAGAAAAGCCATTCTGAAAAAACTTTTCAGGCATAGATACATTGGCAGCAAGCATACTGAAATCAAAAATGCTATGAAAGGTTTTCCTCCCCCATTATTAAAGGAAATTAAAAAAGAAATTAAAAACTTAATTAAAGAGGGTTATCTGCTCTCAAAAATTAGCACAGGAGAAATTCACATTAGCCTGAATCCAAGAAAATTAAATGATATAAGAAGAGAAATAGTAAATTAGAAAAATAAATTATTACCTAGCTGAATCAGCTTGTTTTTCTGACTCAATTCTTTTTTTTACTGCAAAACTATCCTGATTTCCTTCAGCAGCTAGTGTAATTTCATCTGCAAGGCCCTGCGCAAAGTTTTTTTTCTTATTAAACGCTTTTTCTGATGCACCATGAACAATATGTCTTAAAGTAACATTAACCCTTCTTAAAGGAGAAACATCAACTGCCTGGGGATATCTTGCTCCGCCATATTCTATAATTGTTATCTCATCTCTTGGCGCAGAATTTTCAATAGCCATTACAAGAACTTCAACAGGATTTTTTCCCATTTTTTTCTCAATTAATTTAAAGGCCTCAAGAACAATTTTTGCATTTTTTGAATATTTTCCTGTAGAGGTTCCAAGGATGATTTTATGTTTTTTTCCTCTATGACCTGCAACAGCAATTCTATTAATAAGTCTTTCAACAATATTTGTCTTTGTTTGTCCAAATTTTTGGATATTTCTTCCGTGACTTTTCAAGATAAGTTTTGGAGCTAAATTAATCACTCTTTTTAATCCCATATCATTTACAACAACATCCTTTGTTTCATACAAATCAAATATTTTAAATTTCATCTTCTACCTTTCTCTATTTTACCTTTTATAAGCAAATGTAAGGGCTGATCATTTACATGAATAACTTTAAATCTTACCCCTGGAATATCTCCTTTTGTTCTTCCTTGTCTTCCGCCAATTCTCTCAATTAATACTTCATCGTGCTCGTCAATGAATTTCTGTGCAAGATTACCAGGAATAAAAGCAGTAATAATTTTTCCATTTTTTGTTAACTGAACTTTACAGCATTTTCTCATAGCAGAGTTTGGCTGTTTTGCCTCTTTTTGAATTTTTTGAAGAACAATTCCTTTGGCTTGATTTGCTCCTTTAAGAGGATCTGATTTTGCATAAAGATTTAGAGTTTTCACTTTGTAATACCTGTCTTTCCATCTGAACTTCTTTCTTTTCTTTTTTAGTTTTAACGCGTTTTTTAATCCCATAGAAAGAATTAATGAATTTTATTTTTAAATGTGTTGTTTCTTAGAGAAGAGTTTTAATTCCTATATCATTTCCAGTAACTGATTGATATGTTTTTCTCATTACGTCTTCTACTCTTCCTTTGTATTTATTATCATATATAAGTGAATCATGTAAAGGAAGCGCATTAATGCCCTTACCACTGAGATTCTTTAATAATTTTCTCATAATTATACTCTCGTGAAACATCAGTGAATTTGCTACAATAGATTTTGAATTAAACAGATATTCTACTTTAGGATTTAATTCGATAAAAGTATCACAAACTTTTCTTATATTAGTACCTCTTTTTTTAAGGAGTCTTGCATCTTTTCTATTGTTCCAATACATTGCTTTTGAACAACTACTGAAATTAGAAGTATTAAAAGCTATAAGGACACATTTTTTAATAGCATCTCTTAGATTAGAACTCTTTTTAAGTCCTAATTTTTCAATAATAGGAGAGTATGAGTCATCGAGATATGGGTTTTTATGACCAGAAATAAAATATGAAAGATTAATATGCATAGAAGAATAATCTGCTTCTCCAGTTGATTTACCATTAATAGTTAAACGTTTTCTTAAAATTCTTTTTAGATTTTGATATGATTCACATCTTTGGAAAAGCCTACCATCTCCCTTTAAACTAAACATAGAAGTAAAAAAGACATTTGAAGCCATCCCAGTAGCAGGAGTTCTTTTTTCTTTGAAAGTCCACCTTGCTTCTTCAAAAAGCATATCTTTTGCAGTAATTATCATTCCAGGTTCAAAACCCAAAACCATATTTGAGAAATAATTCTGATTTAAATTTTGAGTATCTCTATAAGCAGATTTTAAGATTTTTTTGTTCAACGGAGAATCAGAATTAAAAAAAGAACAATCAAATTGAGATATTTCTTCAAGGGTTAAAGGTTTTTTATTAAGTGCTATTATTGCATGATGTTCTGGATCTACTTTGATACCTTTTAATATAATTCCATGGAGTAAATTATCCAGATTATCAGTTGAACTTATTACCGAACTAAACCCTGTTTCAAATCCTGGCTTAGCAGGACGACCTCTTTTTAATTTTGCTAGTCCTTTTTCAACTAATAAATTTTGAGATTTAATCGCTCTTTTTTGAGTATACCATGAAGGGC
>CAZZCD010000034.1:0-2825 GCA_964652735.1 Candidatus Woesearchaeota archaeon
AGACATCCTTTCTCTAAGAATTGAACTAATTTCTTTGAGTTTTTCTTCTGTTTTTTCAAGTTCTCTTAAGGATTTTTCTTTTCTTAATTCATAAATTGAAATCCCTGAAACCTCTTCAATTACTCCCCTCCTTTCTTCTGGCTGCATTCTTACAAAATTTTGTATTTCACCTTGAAGAACTATATTAAATCCTTTTGGGTCTATTCCTGCTTGTGCGAGAAGACTAAGAATCTCTTGTCTTGTTTTTGTTTCATTATTTATTTTGTAAATACTCTGTCCGTTTCTTCTTACTATTCTCTTAATAATTATCTCATTTTTATCTATTGAAAATGTTTTTTCTGAATTATCAAACACAATTTCAACAGAAGCTTCTTTTGCAGGAGAAGCTATTTTAGTCCCAAGAAAAATTAAATTACGTGCTTTAGCAGCTCTTATTGATTTAATGCTCAATCTTCCCAATACAAAACATAAAGCATCAGAGATATTTGAATTATGGACAAATATGTTATTTGCTATAAAATTGTGATTCCCACTAATAGACAGATCATACACCCATTTTGGCTTATCAAGTTTTTCTATTGAGACAACTTCATCCCAGAATATATCGGAATTAGAAAGATTTGTTAATAAATTTATTGTCTTTCCTGCTTCAGAAGTTCTTATGAGATAAGAGTTAATTAAATATCTTCTGAATTTTTCTAAATTCCCTTCTCTTGCCATAAACAGGTTCTTAGCCCATTGATTTCTTATTATGGTCTTGTGAAGACCAATACTCTCGGCACTTTCTCTAGAAGAAATTCCCATCATATCCATAAATTTTATCAGCCCCTGTTGATCAAGCGAAAATATCTTATTGTAGTTTGATATCAGAGCAGCAAGTTTATTATTAAATAATTCTAAAATTCTCTTAATTCCTTCTCTTGAAGGGGCGCACCTGTCTTCTGTATAAGCAGCAAGAGCAGGATATTCCTTCCTAACTTTCTTAATCTTAATACCTAGATTCTTTACAATCCTCTTAATTTCTTTATTAATCTCCCTTGGAATCAAATCCACATTTGGATTAGAACTGATAGCTTTATCAATCAGGTTTTTTAGAGACTTTTTCTTATAATTAATCCGTAGAGGTATATTCATGTAAAAATTTTTAATATTTTCATATCCATATACATAAAGATAGTGGTATTTCCTCTTTACTTTGTTCTTTGTATTTTTCGCAGAAGAAAACCTTTTCTTTATTTTTGAACTTATTCCAAATCTTAATAATAAAGATTGAACTTGCCTTGCAAGATTTTTATTCTTTGTACAAAATTCGATAGTCCCTGTGTTTTTTCTTATGCTTCCATCTGTATCAAAAAGTGCTGCTATTAGATGTCCAACACTTTTCTTTCCCAGAGATAAGACTTCATTAGGAATAACCTTAGATTTAGAAGTAATTGTTTTTGATTTTATTTCAGGATACAAATCTCTAAACTTTTTGTAAAGTTCTCTGTCCCTGCTATAAATCCTTACTGTTTCTCCTAACACTCTTTTTCTAATTCCCCATTTTGAATACTTTAAAAGGAGCTTTTCAAAATCTTCTAAAACTTCTTTATCCTTATTAACAAACTCAATTCTATCATTTGCTATATAACCGTCCCCTATAACATATCCTATAAATCTGGCCAAATCTTTATCTTCTCTCTCCGAATTTACTTTTATCTCTCTTGGGGTAGCTACCACAAATCCTTTCTGCATCTCCCTTATAAGCCTGCTTTTAATTTCTCTATTAGAATAAGAGATAACTGGGTGGCATCCCGTGGCTTTTAATTCTCTCCCCGACCTTGTTTTTATTTTATAAAGAACGTCTCCTTCCCTCTTAATAAACTTAGAAACAAGTTTTTCTTCAGTCTTCATACCCTCTTTATTAAGAGATATTATCTTTATATTCTCAGAACCATCAACATAAACTCCATCATCTAGAGTTTTAACATTATTGCTTTTACTTATCTGATCTTCAACCAATTTTCCCAGTTCCATCTCTGAACCATCAGAGAGAGTCACTATGGTATCATAGCTCGATGATTTCCCAGAACCATTTGGACCGAGAATTACATTTATCCCTTTTGTAAAAGGAATTTCGGTTTTCCTTGGAAAACTTTTAAAGCCTTGCATCACCAGTTTTTTAATGTGGGACATGATAAGAATAAATGAATATTGTTTTTAAAGATTGAGATAATTAAAACAATTTTTTCTGATATGAATCTGAGTTTGCTTTTTTCCAGGTTGACCATGATTTCCTGAAAAGCCCTTTATGCTTTTTAGCGTTTTTCGCGACGAATTCCCTGGTTTTTGGATCAGAAGTATAGCCTGAACCAATCTCTCCCCCGTATTTCTTTTTTAGTTTACCCATCTGTTTTTCTCTTTCGCTTTTCGCAAGAATTGAGGCAGCTGAAACAGAAATATGGTTTTTGTCTGCTTTGTGCTCACAGAATATCTCTAAATTTGAAAGATTTTTTATATGCATTTTAAGAAAATCCCCCCATTTTTTTATTGAAGTTGAAGGGCAGTCGAGAACTATTTTTATTTTTTCCTTTCCTTTATTAAGTTTATTGATTATTTTTGATGCCATGATGGCTTCAAGTTCATTAAGTTTTATTCCTTTATCTTTAGATTTATCAATTTCTTCTGGAGATGCAATCACAACGTCAAAAGCTTTTGCTTTTTTTCTTATCTTTTCTTGAATAAATTATCTTATTCTAGGAGTTAGTTGTTTACTGTCTCTCACTACAACGCTGAGGAATTCTTTTTCAATTTTACTATCAAAAAAGCATCCGGCAAGAATCATC
>CAZZCD010000035.1:0-2780 GCA_964652735.1 Candidatus Woesearchaeota archaeon
TTTTTTGAATATCGCTTAATCATAGCTTCAGTAATTACTTCATCCCGTTCTTTTTTTATAAAAAATAAACAATCATTGCCAGGACAAAATGGATCAAATCCAGCAAAGAAAACGTCTAGTGAATATCTAACCAAACTTCCAATAGCCATCAAAGTATCTGTAGCGGCATGTGCGGCAAAGTATCCTTTTGGAGTATATGGCCCAGCTACATATACAGTTTCTATTTTTTTCATTAGAATACGTCTCCATCTTTCTTAATTTTTTCTTCTTCATAAGGAACTATAAGCCTGCGCCATAGCTCTAATTTAACAAGCTCAATTACCCCCACTGCCGAAGCATAATGCTGAAACCTTCTTGGGGTAGAATCCAGTTGAAATCTCTGCGAAAGATGTTCAAGAATATCATCAGTAAGCTTAAAAGCAAAATCTCCAGAATCAGCAAACATATCTATTGCAGGTTCTCTATCTTTTTGAGGAATATATGGCATATTTATTCTCCTATTTTTTTATTTATCCAACCAAATTCAAATAAAGCTTGCATAGTTTGTTTCCAATTCTCAAAATGAAAACCTTTATCATCAATATAAATATCTGCGATTGGCTTATAAAAAGAAATCCTATCAAATGGAATCTCTAGTGCGTTAAGTTTCAATCTAATTCTAACCTCAACTGCTTCTGAAGTATGGGGCATATTACACTCTTCCTCTGGATTAGTTCTACATGTATAAATAACAATTTCAAAACCGGCCTCTTTTAATATACTCAAAGCCTCTACAACATCCTCCATAGGTTTACCCGTAATTTCAACTGGTGAGTATAAGTGAAAATTTTCCTCATCTATGGCGGTTCGAATAATGGTCTCATCAAGATCAATTGCCACTATTTTATGTTTTGCTCGCATCATTATTCTTTCTCCAACGAATGTTATATTTCTGTAAAATTGTTAAACAAAATTCCCATTTATTTCGATTATAATTTGAATAGCTATGACAACTGTCACAAAGAGTTATTAAATTAAGTTCAGAGTTATTTTTCTTATTATAGTCAATATGATGAATTGGAAGTTTTCGTGGGTTTGTTTTGCTACCACAATAAACACAAGAATTAGAATCTCTCTTTCTTATTTTATCTTTCAATTTTTCATTAAATTCCACCGCGTAAGGCTCAAACGAAGATCCTCCATTCCAATTTGGGTTTTTCTCAGCAAATAATTTTTTATCTGGATTTAAGGTCCAAAATTTCTTTTTAATTTTACTCTGGAGGTTGCAAAACTCTATTGATTCTGTTTTACCATATCTATAAGAATTAGTTCCAGACATTTTCTCTTTAAACTCATTATTACCCCAAATTTTCTTCCTAATTTCACTCATTTTTTGTTTGGTTTCTTCAGAATGTTTTCGTCCTTTTTGGCCTTTAGACATATTTCCCCTAATTTTTTCAGTATAAACTCGATTTTTTGCCTGCTCACTCATCTTCTTTTTTGTTTTTATAGAATGGGTTTTACCATAAAATGAGTTATTTTTTCCACTAAATTGAGGTAATTTTTTACCTTTATTCCATGGAATTCTTCCTTTTAATGCTCCCACTTTAATTATTTTCTCCCTTTTGCCCAGTCCTCATATCTCTCCGGAAAATCTTCACTATAAAACTTATTATCCTTATCCCCAATAAAGTAGTAATAAGCTCCAGCCTGCAGAATACTTCCATGCCTCCAAAGATAATCTAATAATCCAGCATACTTACTTAATGGCTCCATTGCATAATGCTCAAAATTTACCTGCCCAAATGGTCTACCAGCTTTATTTTTTCTGATCAACAGATTTCCCTTACCACCAATTTGCTCTTTTGACTTGTCGTCAACAATCTTTCCAGTATTCTTAAATTTCATCCGCACAGATGACCAAAATTTAATAGCTCTTCCGCCGGGAGTTGTTTCAGCTTCGCCAAACATAACACCAAATCTATCCATTGTCCAATTCACAAGAATTAATATAGCATCTTCGCTCGCAATTCTAGATCCATATTTATCTAAACCATCTTTAATTAGCTTTGCTCTTCTGGCCCCAGCCTCATTTCTACCAATTTCTTTTACCAAATCCTCATGTCCTGGAGTTGCTCCAATAGAATCCCAGCCAAAAATTAATCTCTTTCCAAGCTTTTTTGCCTTATTTAACCCGTATTCAATTTGCTCAAAAATATCTTTGGCAGATACCATCTTACTAACATCAAGATATTCTAATCGATCAACAAACATTTGAACATCTGACGTTACCATCTCTACTAAACCTTTTTCTATTGAACGTTCATTATCTGAGTAAACAACAAGATTATCCTCATCTTCAACCGCATTTGCCAATGACTGCAAAACAACTAAACTCTTATATGAGCTTTCTCCACCATACATCTCTATAATTCTTCCAGATGGAAGGCCACCGCCCAAAACCATATCAAAAGCGATGACCCCAGTAGATATTTTATAAGCTGGAAGCCATTTCGAAGACAGACTTATTGTGACTAACTCTTTAATCTTCTTTTCTTTAGCCTTCGCCATTATTTCTTTGCTTTTGATTTTGCTTTTAGTTCAGCAAGT
Source organism: Candidatus Woesearchaeota archaeon (assembly GCA_964652735.1). Classification (GTDB taxonomy): domain Archaea; phylum Nanobdellota; class Nanobdellia; order Pacearchaeales; family GW2011-AR1; genus ASMP01. The sequence continues at coordinate 2,590 of CAZZCD010000035.1, forward strand.
TTAGCCTTAATATCACTTTTTCCTTTAGGTTCTTCTTCAACAGGTTTTTCTTCGGCAACTGTCTTGGCAGGTTTAGGCTCTTCTTTAGGTTCTTCTTTAAGTTCTTCTTTAGGCTCTTCTTTAGGTTCTTCTTTAAGTTCTTCTTTAGGTTCTTCTTTAGGTTCTTCTTTAGGTTCTTCTTTAGGTTCTTC
>CAZZCD010000036.1:0-2121 GCA_964652735.1 Candidatus Woesearchaeota archaeon
GATGGAAGGATTCTCAACTACTTGGATGAAAATATGGAAAAAAGTTATGTCAGAACAAAATAAGAAATTGGATAATTTATAATAATGCCGAACCCGACACAATCACAATAATTTTTAAAAACAAAGCTTACGTAAAAGATTAATGTTAAATGCTTTGAGCCTACTAGAAAACCGTGTTCTTAAAGGATATTTCAAAAGAAGTGAAAAAACTAAGCAGGAAGGGATAAAAGGTTTAGATCTTAGTAAGCTAAATACAGAGCAGCAAGAAATTCTGAATTTTATGAACCAAAATTTTGATTTTGAAGTAAAGGTACTTGATTTTAATTTAGAGTCAGGAATGTTTATTGCAAGAGGAGATGATATTTTTGGGCAATCAATTTTATATGGGGTAATTGAACATATCTCTGAGGTAGTTGAACATGGGCAAGAAATGAAGTTAAAAAAAGAATATATTGGAAAATCCAGACATGGACAGGATGTTGCAAGGGCTAATTTAGTAGATTATCGTGGATGGTTATACATTTCCCCCAAAGGGGAAATCAATTGTAGCGGAACATATGAAACTCATCCTAATTCTCCAGAGAATGGAGTATGGGGCTTGAGTTCTATTAAAGATTCTGCATAATTTTATCCTCTAGCCATCTCTTCAAGAATTTTATCTGCAAGTTTTAAACGACGAGGTTTTTTCCCCTACCTAATTTTAAACAAAGATTACGTTTTTCAACCAAATCATCTAAATATTTCCTAAAGACTTTTTCTTTTTCAGATATCTTATTTTTGAAAACAATAAAATTATGTGGTTTATGCACAAAAGATTCTGCTAAGATTATAAGCAATTCTCTTTTTGTATAAAGCTGTTCTTCCAGATGATTTATTTTACAAGAATAAGGCAAATTTTTGTATAAGCCAGGATATGTTTCAGAATCAGTATCTTTTACAGTGAGAGTAGTTTTTTCGTATCTCATCCCCCTACTTTGTTTTATTAGTTTTTAACAATTATTCTTCTGCAAGATATAAAACAAGAAACATGTTCTTCAACCTCTACCGTTGTTAGATATATATTTCTTCCAATCTAGGAGGGGTATTCCAGGCCAGTATTTTTTATTAAAGAGATGAAGTTTATCTTCAAACACCCATGTATTTTCTGACTTTTCCTCTATGTACTTTCTTTTTTCCTCTGTTAAACTACACCCATCCCAATTTGGTTCAGGTTTTTCTAATTGCATTTGGCATAGGTCATTTTTTAGAGCGCATAGCCCGCTTCCTTCACAATAAATCAGAGTATTACCTATTGCAAAAAGGTCATAAAAAACACAATATTCTTCTCGTGAAGATGTATAAGGGGCTTCCCTATCTTTTTCACCACTTTTTTCTAGAAGCCCCATAATAAAGAAACCTAGGATTTAATTCTTTAAAAATATTATTGTGGTTTGGGGGATTTAGATTATTTATAGAATCTGCTTAAATTAGAACGTGGTCGCTTCGTTATAACGCGCCCCCATCCATTAAGAGGAGTCAGTTTAATAAAAGATCTGTCAACAAATGTTGAAAATGATCCTAGAGCAAATCCCTTAGGCAATACTTCAACTTCTGTATTATATTTTTCCCCCTGTCTTTTTATTTCTCTTTCTGTCTCTTTTTTTCCACTTCTTCAAAATTTTCTGCAAGTTTTATTCTATTTTCCCTAGTATTAACAGGACATCCAAACCAGCCCGGGTCACTCCCCGCAATTTTCATTTGATATGGAGGATGATAAGACCAAGTTTTATATCGCATCTATCATCTTTAAGACCAAGTTTTATATCGCATCTATCATCTTCAGGGTCTTTAAAATCAAACAATCCACCGGGTCCATAAAAAAGACAAAGAGATATTTCTAGTGGAGATGCATAAGATTTTTCTTTGTTATCTTTTCCTTTTTCAAGTTCCATCTTCAACCCGCTATGTCATCCATATGTTCCATCCACTTCCATAAAAGCATTCCAGGCCAAGGCGTTTCGTCTGAAGGATTAAATTTTTTTGGAAATACTCTTACTTTTTTTGAATATTTCTCTATTATCCCTCTATTTTCCTCTGTCTTACGAGGATTAAGAGGACATTCATACCAATCTGGTTTCTCTC
>CAZZCD010000037.1:0-1900 GCA_964652735.1 Candidatus Woesearchaeota archaeon
GAAAAAGAAACAGATGGTATGATAAATTTAAGTTATTTTTTTATTTAATTATCTTTTTTTTTTATAAATCTTAAATAATTTCTATATACACAAACTTACCAGAAAAAAAGAGGAATATTATGGGTAAAGCAGTAATGATTTGGTTATTATTATCTATAGGAGGAATTTTAGGTGCTATAATCTCAATAGTAATAGTTTTAAATTGTACAGGAGTCGGATGCGAGACAGCTATAGTGTGGGCACTTCCCCTTGATATTGTTATTGGAGCAATATCAATTGTAATTATTGGAGTATTGATTAACTCTTTAATTAAGTAATTCCTAATTATTTTTTATATTTTTTTCGCTCCAACCATGCAAACCAATCCGGTTTATGGTTTTTTAAATGGATTTGCCAAATTATGTGGAGATCCGGTAGAATATAACAACCTCCTGTTTCTAAAAGTTTCCTCTCTCCTTTATCTAGCACTAAATACATTTTACCCGAAAATATATCTCCAAAATCTATGGTTTGTGTTGTATGTCTTCCAAGTTGGACTGGATCAAATTTAAAGCCAGGAGCTTTTTTCTCATATTCCTTAAAAAATTTAGAGGCTTATCAGTATTATTAATTTATTCATTTATCATAGAACTAGTTGGAATTGCGAATGTTCTGAAGCCATACTCACAGTTTTATCTATTTCAACCATGCGAATTGTTGGGATCCCTCCAGCAGCCCAAATATCATTTAGGAAATCAATAGAATAGCCATCCATTCTCACTATACTTGTTGTCTCACCATCTGATTTAAATACAGCATTGCCATCCTTATCAAATCCAGCAACTACTCTTCTCATATATAAGATTCTATTTTTCAAATATATAACACTTTCAAATACATAATTTCTTATTGAAAAATAAGCGATTACCTTGTTAAATTGTTAGAAAAAAAAGAATAAAAAAGAAAAATATTAATTTTTAACGTCTCATCATTCTAGGGTTCCTAAACAACATTAACTCTTGATTAGGTATTTTATAATCTGTGGTTGCTGTCTTCTTCATCTTTTTATAGAGCTGTTTAACCAATTTCTCAGCAATTCTCATAAAATTACACGCACATCCAAATAATATCATGTATACAACAAACATCTTATCTTTTGCATAAGCCTCATCAAGAATTTGAATTTCAAAGTTTTTCTGAACTCTCTGACCGTCGATTCTCGCGATCTTCTGGTCTCCGATGTAGATCCAGTAATTTCTTCCTGGTCCTACAATACCTTTAGCTGAAACCACCTGTAGTTTATCATCACTCTGTTCTGGAAGTAAAGGCCATGACCAACGTGTACCAACTAACCTCCACCCTCTCACACATCGCGCTAAGTATATTGTTCTTGGGATTTGAAAGAAAAACACGGGAGCGGGTGTTCTAATTTCATAACTCTGAACCAAGGAATGGGCAATACTTAATTCAAGCCCTCCCTTAAAGTTGCCGCCAGTTGCGGTTTTCTGATCAGTAATTTTCTCTTCCATAATTGTAAATATGCGTAATGACAACCTTTTTTCCTCAAGTGGGGATTCTTCCCATTGCTCTTTATTGAAAGCAATAATATATTTCTTCTCACCATCTTCTTCTACAACTCCTTCAATATCAAATTTCTTACTAAACCAACGAGTTTTTGCTTGATATTTGAGTTGTTGGTGCACACCTAATTCTTCATCATGTAATCGGGTTCGCCAAAAGTTTACTTTCAGTTTTTTAGAAACTTTTTTCGAGGGTTTTACTGGTGCTTCTGGTGTAGGTTCTTTTTTAGATGGTTTCGATACTTTCTTCTTAGTTGGAGTTGTTCTTGCTTTTGCTCGAGGCTTTTTTGCTGCTTTTTCTGCAGCTGCTTCAATTTCTTCTATGGGATCTTCTTCTGAAG
>CAZZCD010000038.1:0-1361 GCA_964652735.1 Candidatus Woesearchaeota archaeon
TTGATGTCACTGTTGATGAGGCATCTCCGCTCTCTGCTCCTGCAGAGAGCTACGAAAGCCGACAAAACTCGACAGTTTTATGGAATTTCGGTATTTGTTTCTGAGGAACGAATATTGTAATAATTTTTAGAACGGGCTTCAATTATTTAGTGAGAGAAACGGCGCAAGACCGGATGACTTTACAAAGTGGGAAGTGGATGAGAGTGCAAATTTCTGTTAGATTAAGGATTTTCGGTTTCTTCTTGCTTAAACTTATTTTCTATTTTCTCAATCAGAATTTTTGAATTATCCCATTTTTTATCTTTACTATTTTGCTCGTTTTTATTTAAAATATCAGCAATGGTTCTTGCGATATCCATTTTTAATAATTTGTGCTTTTTGGCTCTAAATTTCTTTGTAAAAAATTTTTCCAAATTACGAACACGCGGATAATCCATTGGTAATTCATCTTTTGTTAAGGAACAATTTTTCCTCATCTCACAATTTATTATATAAACTTGGAATACCGCTTCTCTAAAAATATCTCCCGGTAAAACATCCTCTGTTGTAATAATTTGCTTATCGTTAATTAAAGTCGGTACAATTTCCATCTCGTCATTTTGAATAGAAACTATTGCGCACGTTTCTCTAATTTCTTTTATTTTAGCATCCCCATCCATAAGCCCGAACCCTTGTTTTCCTTCAATTTTTATGATTGCTAATACTGAAGGAAATTTTGGGTATCCGTATGCAGGCAAAAAGTTTATTTCCTGATCCTTTCCAAATAACGAGTGCAAATGTCTAAATATGATTTGGTCCGATGGACCTTCAACAACAACATTTTTCTCTGTAAGTTTTAATAATTCTGACCACCTTAACCCTAAGGCTGTTTTTGCTGGCTCTGGAATCTTGCCAAATTCACCTTCTGACCATGCTTTATTTCCGATTATGGTATCCTCATCTTTCTTTTCTAAAATTCGTATTCGTTCAGGATAGCGCGAATCAATCAGGTATGGCAAATGTGTTGTATAAACAATTTGATTTCCTTCTTTGATTATTTTGTTAAAAGTTTGTTCAAGTAGTTTGTTTTGCGCGTCTATATGCAAAAATATACCCGGGTCGTCTATCAACAACACAGATTCTTGTATTTCATCTTTGGTCTCTGCTAAAAAATAAATATTAAATTCAAGGATTATGGTGAATTTGTAGATCTATCTATTAAAGAAACTGGAATCGGCATATTAGAAGAAGAGAAAAAGAAATTATTCAAAAAGTTTGGAAAAATTGAACGTTATGGAAAATCATTAGATATTATTACTGAGGGCTCAGGACTTGGGTTATACATATCGAATGAAATAGTTAAGCTTCATGAAGGCCAAATA
>CAZZCD010000038.1:1371-1854 GCA_964652735.1 Candidatus Woesearchaeota archaeon
GTTTTACCTTTTTCTTTTAGTCGAATTTTAAGGATATCGCTTTCGCCACTCAACTCCACTTCAACGCTTTCTACAGGCCAAACAACACGCAAAATCTCATTATTAATTTTTTGGCTTGCAGCTCCGAGTAGTTTATCCCTTCTAATACGCAAATTTTCATCACTTGCTTGGAGAACGCTAAAATCAGAAATCCCGCCCAGCACAAGTAAATTTTTTACTGGCCTCATTGCATCAGGTTTTGCGATAAATTGGCTTATTGGTATTTCACCATTTCCGGGTAAAAAATATTCCTCAAAATCCACACTATCAAATCGCAGGAATTGAGGAATGTAATTTTTTATTTCCTCAATTACTTTTACTCTAATTTCTTGCTCATTGATTTCTATCGTTCCTTCCTATGCTGGTCTTTCTGGGTTTTCTGGCTCGCCTTCTTCTTTATATTCCTAGACGCTTTCCTCAATCGCAAAACTGCTCTTCTCATAA
>CAZZCD010000039.1:0-1761 GCA_964652735.1 Candidatus Woesearchaeota archaeon
ATATGGAATAGAACCCTTTTGGAAAAATACTCAAAAATTGATACACGTGGACATCGATCCAACTATGATTGGCAGAAGCAAACCAATTACGTTAGGAATTGTAGGTGACTGTAAATCTTATTTAAGCCAAATGCTTGATGAGCTAAAAAAAGGTAAGAAAATTGAACAAAGAGATTGGTTAAACAGACTCAATAAAAAAGAGCAAAAAAACATAGCAAATATCAATAAAAAAGTTTCGAATGAAGAAAAACCAATTGCTTCAGCAAGAATGGTAAAAGAAATTTATGAATTTATGGATGAAGATGCTATATTAATTATCGATGGCGGAGAAATTGAGGCTTTTGCATTAGAACAGATTAGTATTCACAAGCCAAGGGCTCCACTATCAACTCTAATCGCAGCCGGAATGGGCCACTTGGGGGTTACGATCCCTTACGGTATCGGAGCAAAATTGGCAAAACCAGACAAACAAGTTGTTTCTATAAGTGGTGATGGTGCTTTTATGTTTAACATCCAAGATTTAGAAACGGCTGTGAGATTGGGATTAAAAAATTTAATATATGTTGTTGCCAATAACAATTCATTTGGTTCCATGAAATCTATTCAAAAATTATCTAATAAAAAGCGTTATATTGATGTGGATTTCTCTGGAATCAATTATGCGAAATGTGCTGAAGGATTTGGATGTTATGGAGAAGTGGTTTCGGATCCTAATGAACTTAAACCAGCTCTCGAACGAGCGAAAAATTCAGGCAAACCTGCAGTTATAGATGTTATTGTTAAATTAGAAACTCACGATATAACTAAATTGCTGATCTCAGTAAGTCTTTAAGATGTATCTTATTTGAAAATTGAATAGAGAATTTACTGTAAAAGAAATTCTTAAATTGTTTCTTGTAAAAAAATAGAAGTAGTTAATTTGCGGTGGTAATTTTTAATATCATTTCTGCCACCTGGTTATTATAAGACTCAATATCATCAAAACCTTCCACAGTCTCGCCGCAGGTAATGAAAAAATCCTTGATCCCGATTTTCTTTTCCTTGAAAAAAGTCTCAATTTGCTTTTTTATCTCTTCTAACTTCTTTTGCTTCTGCGTTTTGTTACCCTTTATTAAATCGACTTTGTTTATGCACGCAAAAATTTGATCTGGAAAGAATCGAATGTCGTTAAAAAACTTAAATTGGATTTCTATCTCTCTATCGCATGAAAACACTGCAATTATCTGCGTAGCTATGCGAGATATCGTTATGATTCCCATCTTTACGACTGCTCTACTAGAATCTCCACCAGGTCCGAAGATAGTGTGTGCTCTGTTGTTGTCATCTTCTCTAAAAACGACTCTGTTTGGGTGGATTGTTTTTGTTTCTTTTTGATTGAGTTTATCTTCCTTTTCGCCTCCTGGGAGCGTAGCCTCTCCGCTGAAATCCGTTTTCACTACTGTACATTTTTTACCGCCTTCTACATTTTCGATATCCCCTTTATTTAAATATCGTACGAATAATCTTAAAAGGCTCGTTTTTCCAACGCTAATATCTCCTAATAAACCTATATTAACCATCTTAAGTCCCCTCCAATAATTTATTTAGTAATAATTCATAGTCATCAACTAGATATTGCTCAAGGTACGCATTATTATGGCTATTGATAAAGCCAATCATCACTTCCTTGAGAATTTTCACTCCCTTGACATATTTTAAAATATTTTCTGAGGTGCCGTCTGCTGTAAAGGGTTTTTGTTTTTTCTTATATTCAATATTTTT